>JAHDEE010000216.1 GCA_020629005.1 Chitinophagales bacterium | reverse complement strand
GTAGACCATCTTATGATGGCTGCTATGGAAAACCAATGGTGCAAAATAGCCCTGATGGAAGAGGAAATGCAGGTGCCAGACAGGGGACTGAGCGCCCACTGGGCGGGGCTGCATTAGCAAGACCCGCCCAGTGGAGCAGCGAAGCCCCTGTCTGGTACCTGCATTGGAACGGACAGCAGGTAGCCCATTTCCACATGGGAGCATGTTTCGCTCCAAAAAATTGTAGTCGCTGGCTTTAGCGAAATTGGTAAATTTGGGCGATGATGAAAATTGCCTGGGCAGAAGAGTATTGCCATGCGTTGCCGGCGGGACATAGGTTTCCGATGGAGAAGTACGAATTGATTCCGGAGCAGTTGCTTTATGAGGGCAGCATTACTGCTGAGAACTTGTTTAGGCCAGAAAGGATTTCGAAGGAGGATGCGCTTTTGACGCATGATCAGCGATATTGGCAGAAGTTGATGGATTTGGATTTGAGTCGGAAGGAGGAGCGGCGGACTGGTTTTCCCTTGAGTGAAGCGCTCGTGATTCGGGAGCTTTTGATTACTCAGGGTACGGTGGATTGTGCTCGATATGCGCTTGAGTATGGGGCAGCAATGAATGTGGCAGGTGGTACGCATCATGCCTTTGTGGATTATGGGGAGGGATTTTGCTTGTTGAATGATTTTGCTTGTGCTGCGAATGTATTATTGCGAGATGGGGATGTGGGTGAGATTTTGATTTTGGATTTGGATGTGCATCAGGGGAATGGGACGGCGGCAATATTTGCTGAAGAGGATCGGGTATATACTTTCAGCATGCATGGGGCGAAAAATTTTCCGATGGAAAAGCCTTGCTCTGATTGGGATATTGGCCTTGCGGATGGCACTAGTGATGAGCAGTATTTACGAGAATTAGAGTCGGCACTGGCTGTGCTTTCAGAGCGTCGTAATCCTGATATTGTTTTTTATCTCAGCGGTGTGGATGTATTGGAAACCGATAAGTTGGGTAGGCTTGCGCTTAGTATTGAGGGCTGTAGGCAGCGTGATGAAATGGTGATACAGTTGTATTCTGGATTAGGCGTGCCGATGGCTGTAAGTATGGGCGGTGGATATTCTGCGCAGATTTCCCGCATTGTGGAAGCGCATAGCAATACCTTTCGCTTGGTGAAGAAGTATTATTTCTAAGTTCCTAAAGGACGAGTGATCATCCTTCGACCAATTGCTTGATACGGCTTTTGAGTTCGGCAAACTCGTCTTTGTCGAACAGGCGGGTGAGGAAGTTAATGTTTCCGGCTTTATCTACCAGTACATTGCGGGTAACACCGCTTTTCCATCGGGCGATTTTTTGGAAGATTTCGCCGCCGGGATCTAATGCCAGTGGGTAGGTAATTTCCATGTCTTTGGCAAATTGGACCACCTTTTCTTTTGGCTCATCAAGATCAATTCCAATGACTACGAGGTCCTTGTCTTTGTAAGGTTCCCAGATTTCTTTTTCTATATGTGGCATTTCTTCGCGGCAGACTTTGCACCAACTTGCGGTAAACTGCAGCAGTACAACCTTATCTTTTAGGTCTTCAGTAGAGACTACTGAGCCATCTGTCATAGTCATCTCAAAGGGTGGTAACTCACTTCCTATACTAACTATGAAGCCTCTGTCGTTATCGTGTTGGCCGTAGGTTTTAAGTACAAATAGTACTGCGCAGATGCCTACGAGGGCCAGGATTTTTGATAGCACTTTCTTCATTCGGTGGATCGTCTCTTTTTTCGAAAACGGCCCCTACGTAGTAAGGGCCGCTTTTTGGAAAAAACATATTAACTCAGCTCAAAACAGTTTTCCTTCTTTGTCTTCCTCATCTCCGTCGAGGTCCCAGATCATTCCTTTGCCCCGGACCTTGTTCCCCTCTTTTATATTGTCAGACGCTGAGGGTTTAATTGCCGTTGCATCTTTTTGAACATTTTTTTCCTCAATTACCTTAATTCCTTTGATTTGGTTGCCTCCAAGTTTA
The DNA here is from genome assembly GCA_020629005.1 of Chitinophagales bacterium. Taxonomy (GTDB): domain Bacteria; phylum Bacteroidota; class Bacteroidia; order Chitinophagales; family UBA2359; genus JAHDDV01. Next base: position 8,330 of record JAHDEE010000216.1, on the reverse strand, counting down.
TTACCGATTGATTTCCAACCCTTTACGCCAACGAAGCTTTCCAAAGAAAAAGTTATTTCTTTATCGGAACCGCTCTTTTTCTTCAGTTTATATTGAATGGTGGCTTCATCTGACAGGCTAACAGCCGACAATTTGCTCTTAGAATTTTCGTCGATGAACTGAAATCGCTGCCCCAAGGCAGTCGTTTCAATTTGGAATCGCTTGACATAGAAGGCTTTTTTCTCCGCATGCCAATAGACTGCTCCGATGACCATACCGTCATTATATTTGGCAATGGCCAGTAGTTTGTCCACATCATAGCGAGTTGTGGTATCGAAGGTGGTCATCAGGTAGGTCCCATCCTGGTAAACAGAAAGGATTTTGTCATCTGCTTCAAATGCTCCGAGAAACTTGCCTGTTTCCTCATTACTGAGTTTACCGTATTTGGTGTCTAGCCAAACATTGATTCCCTCTAAAGTTGATTCGCCTTGCTCTGTGATGGTGATTTTGGAAATCGGCCAACGGCTTAGGATATTTCCTTTAGAGGCGCGTCCCTTGATTTCCAGATCGGCGAAGCTATAGTCGAAGACTTTCTTTTTGGCTTTGCAATTCGGAGAGAGCTTGACGCTGATGCTCTCTGCTTCGCCGTTAGGATTAGCAGTCAGGTGAATGACTTTGGCTTTTGGATCACCTTTAACCAGGTCGATCGGTTTATCGCGTGTCACTGCTGTTACGGCGAATCGCTTGGCGTAGTTACGGCCTTCTTTGGGTGAGCTGTAGATCATATTGTATACCATACGATCGTTGCCTTTTTGCCATAGCGCCACGTGCAGAATATCTTTACCTACGAAACTCTTCTCTCCCACTCTGGTAACTGTGCAAGTGCCATGTTTGGTAAAGGCGATCACATCATCGACATCAGAACAGTCTGCAACGAACTCGTCTTTTTTTAGTCCGTAGCCTACAAAGCCTTCTTTGCGATTTACATAGAGCTTACGGTTTGCTGTAGCCACAGCCTTTACCTGAATGGTATCAAACTCCTTGATTTGCGTTTTGCGCTCGCGGTCTTTGCCGTACTTTTCCATCAGTCGTTCAAAGTAGGCGATGGCGTAGTCGGTTAGGTTTTTAAGATTGTGTTTGATCTCCTTGATCTGATCCTCAAGGCGTTTGATGGCTTCATCAGCTTTGAAGGAGTCATATTTCGAGATTCTCTTGATCCGTATTTCGGTTAGTCGAGTGATGTCTTCTTCGGTGATTTCCCGCTTGAACAATTTCTTGAAGGGTTCCAGGCCCTGGTCGATTTCTGAGATTACAGATTCCCAGGTCTCAGACTCTTCAATTCTTCGGTAGATTCGGTTCTCGATGAAGATTTTCTCCAGCGAGCTGAAATGCCATTTATCTTCCAGTTCGCCCAATTTAATTTCCAACTCTCGCTTTAGAAGCTCTTTGGTGTTCTCAGTTGAATTGCGGAGTAGCTCGTGAACCGGTATGAAGACCGGTTTATCATCAACAATTACACAGCAATTGGGTGAGATGGAGATTTCGCAGTCAGTGAATGCGTACAGCGCATCTACAGTTAGCTCAGGTGAAGTACCGGCATGCAGGGTGATCAATACCTCCACATCTTTGGCCGTATTGTCGACTACCTGCTTGATCTTGATTTTGCCTTTGTCATTGGCTTTTACGATGCTGTCAATCAGCGATGTGGTGGTGGTACCATAGGGCACTGACCGTACTGCAATGGTCTTTCGATCAACCACCTCAATATCTGCCCGGACTTTGATCTTGCCACCACGCAATCCTTGTTGATAATCGGAGCAATCCATCACTCCACCATTGGGGAAGTCGGGATAAATTTTGACTGTACGGCCTTTGAGGTTTTGGATAGAGGCTTTGCAGAGTTCGATAAAGTTGTGCGGTAGAATTTTGGTAGCCAATCCTACGGCAATTCCTTCCACTCCTTGTTGCAGGATAAGTGGAAACTTCATGGGCAGATGCACCGGCTCGCTTTTCCGACCATCGTAGGAGAGTTGCCATTCGGTGATTTCTTTATTGAAAGCAACTTCGAGGGCAAATTTGGATAGCCTTGCTTCAATATAACGAGGAGCAGCGGCTCGGTCTCCCGTTCTTACATCTCCCCAGTTTCCCTGGGTTTCGATCAGCAAATCTTTTTGGCCGAGATTTACCAGTGCATCTCCAATGGCTTGATCGCCATGCGGGTGATACTGCATGGTCTGCCCTATCACGTTTGCCACCTTGTGGAATCTGCCGTCATCCATAGTCTTGAGCGCGTGCAGAATTCTGCGTTGCACCGGCTTGAGGCCGTCTTCGAAGGAGGGGATGGCTCGCTCCAAAATCACATAGGATGCATAGTCCAGGAACCAATCCTGATACATTCCACTCAAATGAGAAGTGCTTTCTCCCCGAGGTACTATTTCAGGATCTTCTTTTTTCTTTTTGGCCATTGATCAGTTCGCTCTCAATTCTGAAATTGGCCAGCGAAGGTACGGAATTTTTAGCGGACTCTATCGAATTTCCTCAGCGTCGATGAGCAAATAATTGCATTGATTTACATCGTCCTCATTGAGTCGGAAGACCCCCTTAAATGTGGCTCGCTCGTCGAGATAGAACTGACGATGCCCTGGGGCCAGCTTCAATTGTATAATAGTTTCAGGTCCTGCTTTGCCACAAAAGAAGCACATGTTGAATGTGAATTTGGAGAGCACATAGTAGTTGTTGGCCGCATCTACAGGGATAATATAACCGGTGATCTGCTTGACCTTATTGTTCAGCGAAAGTGGACCCTCACCAAAATCCGGAAAAGAATAGTAATCACCTACCTCTACGCTAAACATATCATTGAAGGTGACATCCTCCAATTCTTCCCATGTCAAAACATTTTGAGAATAGGCGCCGATTGAGGCAAGTGATAGCAGTAAGAACAGCAGAAGGTATTTAGGCATTAGACAAAGTCTTCGAAATGTTAATCCTGTAAGCCCTGATAGCAGGTATCAAAGCAGCAGCGGCTCCGAGAAGAATACACAGAAGCAGCACAAATAGTTCTTCCTTCAAGAGCAAAACGGAAGAAAAGCTATAATGGAAGCGTCCTTCAACTACCATGGAGACCATCCAGAATGCCATGCGGCTGAATGCCCAGCCAAGAAAGAAACCAATCAAGGTCAGTAGAAGGCTTTCGATGAGCACCATAGAAAAAACTTTCGCTGGAGAGGCACCCATCGTTCGTAAGAGTGCAAGCTCTGTCTTTCGATCCTTGAGGGAGTTTAGCAGGGAGATGAATACGCTGAGGGCAGAAACCACCATCAAAAGTACAGCGAGATACTTTAAGAGACGGATAGCACTATCCATCAAACCTAACAATCTGCTGACCTCGATGCTTGGTAAGGCGGCCTGCATCACGGACTCTTTGTTGATTCTTCTCGGTATGCTCATCATGCCCATTGGGTTTCTGAAGCTTACGAGAAGAGCGGTAATTTCGCGGTCCACCTCATGATCGTGGTGATGATTGTGAGCATGATGATCATCGTGATTATGGGTATGCTCATGCTGGTGATCGTGATTATGTTCGTGCTTATGCGCTGAAGAACCGTGATCTTCATGCTCATGAATTTGCCAAACGCTCTCGACACTGGTCAGCAAAAGCTGGTCGAGCACTGATCCATTGCGCTTCAAAATACCTACGACAGTATAGGGCTGGTCGCTGTGAGCTTCCCCCTCTTCATGCAAGCCGTGTTGACTCACGACCTGGTCTCCGATTTGCAGCCCTAGTGCGGCAGCCACCTTCGATCCTGCAACCATTTCCATCTTGTGATCCCACTTTACGCCCTGAGCCATATCTGCCTGAAAATGATCGAGATATGCAAGTTCGGTTCCAACGATTCGATAGGACTCATAAGCGTCTCCATATGCCAGTGGAATGGTCTGCTTAACCAGTGGACTCTTTATCCACTTTTGCACATCAGCGAGGTTAATATTGCCTGTGGGATAATCCACCTGGTAGATGCTGGATAGGATCAATTGCAGTGGACTGCCTTTCGCTCCGATCACCATATCGATACCGGAAATGTTGCGATTGAACTGCTGTGAGAGCTCTCTTTGCAATAGTAGCAAGATCGAAAACACTGCCACAGCCATTGCCAATAAGAGCACACTGAGGATGCTTGATAGAGGCTTGTGAAGAATGTTTTTGAGGCTTAGACCAAACATCGTTGCTATGGGTTTCGTGCACAAGGTCCGAATAATAAGGCAGAATTGTGCTAGTCCATCATCACTAACGATCACTCCTGTACATTATATGCGAAGCATTAGCGCCATTAGAAATCTTAACAAAAGTGCTACCAGCCCTGGGGGTAATAGCATAGACTTGCGTCAGTGAATCGTACAGCGAAGCGATCGTGCTGTTTTCTCTTAATCCAGACATAATTAACCCTGATTCCCTAATCCCAAAAGAACAAACAATGAAACAGCTAATTTTAACCATAATGGTGCTCTTTGCGCTCCATACTCCAAGCTCAGCACAATACTATTCTGTCAGTACTTCCACGGGAAGCTACACAGACCTGGTAGATCCGATATCCTTGAATAATGGATTTACCTGGGACGACCCGATATCCCTGGTCATACCATTGGGCTTTGATTTTGACTTCATGGGAGTGACCACCAATGAGTTTATCCTTGATGGAGGCCTTGGAGGCACGCTGGTCATAGACAATGGCGAAGACATGATACCAGTGTTGACTGCTACCGCACACGACCTCGTCGATCGTGCTGCAGGCGCTGACATTATCGAGTTGCAACCCAATTCACTGAGTCCTATATCCTACAAGCTCACTGGTGAACCGGGATCTCAAATTCTCAAACTGGAATGGAAAAATGTAGGCTTCTATTCAGATCTCGACCAAAACGAAGGCCTGTCTACAGACTACATGAATCTACAGCTTTGGCTCTATGAAGGCAGCAATGAGATTGAAATACATCACGGTCCCAAGTCACTGGAAAATCAAGAAATTTCCTTCGAAGGTGCTCCTGGAGATTTCCTGCTCTTTTCCCCGGCCGTCGACCTCTCCGAAAACATTGTAGGCCCGGAAAGTATGTTCGTGCATGGCGACCCGGATAATCTGGAAATCACCGTTTTTGACGAGCAGACTGCTCTAACTATACCTCCCTTTGTAAACGGCCCTATTCCTGAGAATTCAATCATTCGACTTAGTCCGAATACAAGCGTCAGTATACAGCAAGCCGACCTGTCAGCCGAGATGCTGCTCAGCCCGAATCCTGCTACTGACCGCTTCAGCATTGTTGCTGATCCTGAGGTATTGGAAAGTAACACGGCACAAATCTACAGCGCCTTAGGACAGCTGGTCCAAAGCTGTCCTGCGAATCAAAGCATTGAAATTAAGCAATTTGAGCGCGGCGTCTATTTTGTTCAAGTCGGCTCCACGGTGCGTAAGTTGATCGTCAAATAGGCATGACCAAAAGCAAAGAAAAAGAGCCAGGAAATTGTCTTCCTGGCTCTTTTTTTGTTTCTTCCTCCTGTCTCCATCGATAGTCTATCACAACAATTATTCAAGCATGAATACACACTATCTATGGTTGATCTGCCTGTTCACTTTTGCTTGTCTGGGATCTGGATGCAAAGAACACGTTCCCGCATATCCGCCCAGGAATCCTCATGAGGTGCAAAAGTCACTTGCTGCAGATCATTTCTACTTCAAGCCCAATGTCATCGTGATGGAAAATATTGACTCCTGCAAAGTCTACATTTCAGAAGATGGCAAGGAAGCATTTCTGGAAACCGTCTATATTTTTGACCGGCAAGGAAATCCAGACAAACGTATCAGTTACATCAGGCCCAATGATGATACAAATATCTATTACCTCTACGAGCACAACAGCGACAGGCAGCTGACCAAAGTCAGCTCGCATGGTAGTGAGGGTGAGCTGCAATTCCAGAAAATACTAAAGTATGATAATGACGGCCTATTAGTGAGAGAGAAATTTACCTGGAGTGGCGACAATCCCTCGCACATCATTCATAACTACGAAGACAGCCTGCTTATCAGCACCACCTATGCTAGCGAGAGTTCAAAGAGTCACAACAGGAGCTATGGCTATGATAATCGAGGAAATCTAACTTCCGTAATTACAGGTAAGGTCGGCGAAGGAGGAGAAGCAGTAGCCTTTGAATACAATAAGGACAATCAACTCATCAAGTACATGGGCAACAAGGGACCTGCAGCGCGAGGTAGCTTCCTGAACTATGAATACGAGTACGAAAACAACCAAATGGTTGCCCACAAAATATACGATAAGGATGGACTGAGCATGTTGCAGACGAGCGTCTTCGATAGTCGGGGCCTGCCTTCCAGCGAGATGGTATATTTTAAGATCGAGCATGCCGACACAGCCAATGCCAGCAAGCGAAAATACCGATATGAGTACACCAGCCGTTTTCGCTAATTGAAATCTGTTAGCACTTAGAGTTGCACCACGTTGCTAAAAGCCTCCCGCAAGCGCTGATCATGTGTTACAATAAGCAAGGCGGCCTGCTGTTGACTAGCTTGGTGCTTCAACAAGTCAATCACCTGATGGCAGTTTTCGTCGTCCAGGGCTGAGCTGGGCTCATCGGCAAGCAGCACCTTTGGTTGGTTTACCATAGCCCTGGCTATGGACGCACGTTGCTTTTGGCCTTCGCTAAGATTAGCCGGCTTTACACCTGCTTTTTCCGCTATACCCAGGTTTGCCAAAAGGCCTGTGATGGTCTTATTAGCCACGGATTTCCCGGCCAGCCTGGCTGCCATATTCAGGTTCTCCTCTATGCTCAATGCACCAATAAAATGGTTCCGTTGAAAAATAATACCCACATTGGCTCCTCGAAATCGATCTAATTCCCGATCTCTAAGTTGAGTCAAATCCACGCCATCAATTTCAATCACACCAGCACTTGGTCTGAGCAAACCAGCCAGCAAATGCAACAAAGTGGTCTTGCCCATACCCGAAGGTCCGAGTATTAGCAAGCCCTCCCCTGCCCCGCAATAGATATCGGGAAACTCAAACTTATTTTGACTATCGTAAGCGAAAGCCAGCTCTCTACTGCGGATCATTTGTCGCGCTCCAGATTATACTCCTGAGACAATTTAGGACGAAGCCCTTTCCGACCCTTCTTGTAGATCTGTTGCCCCTTATCTATGCCTCTTCGAAACTCCTTCTGCTGTTCAATTGGCAACTTATTAAAGTCCTGACATTCCGTTGAACAGCATTGCTCATACTTCTCGGCACAGCTCTCGCACTGAATAAACAGCAAATGACAAGCATCATTTGCACAGTTAATATGCGTATCACAAAGCGACCCACACTGATGGCATTTGCTGATCACCTCATCCGAAATCTTCTCCCCCAGGCGATCATCAAACACGAAATTCTTTCCTTTAAATTTGTTTTCAAGGCCCTGCATTTCAGCTTGTCTGGTATACTCTATAATGCCGCCATCCACCTGATACACATCCTTGAATCCCCTATGCTTAAACCAGGCCGAGGCCTTTTCACATCGAATTCCACCCGTACAATACATCACAATTGGCTTCTCCTCATTGCCCTTCAGCATCTCTTCAATCACCGGCAGCGAATCCCGAAACGTATCCACATCCGGGCAAATCGCATTCTCAAAATGCCCGACCTCACTCTCATAATGATTGCGCATATCCACAAGAATCGTATCCGGCCTATCCGCAAGTTCATTCAGCTCAGCCGCTTGCAAGTGCTTTCCTCCATCAGTCACATCAAAGCTATCATCATTCAATCCATCCGCCAGAATCTTCGGCCTTACCTTAATTTTCAATTTGTAAAACGACTTGCCATCATCCTCTATAGCAATATTTAGCCGCATCTGATCCAATATGGCGATTGCATAAAGTCGCTCTCTGAACGCATCAAAATTAGGTTCCGGCACACTAATCTGCCCATTGATGCCCTCGCTGGCCACATATACCCGACCAAACACACCCAGCTCATCCCACTCCCGATACAGCTGATCCCTAAAAGCCACAGGATCAGCAACACGCGCATATCGGTAAAACGAAAGCGTAGTCCGCATGAAGGTCTCCTCCATCAGTCGCTTCTTCAGCACCTCCTTATCTATCTTGTTGTACAATGGCATAAATACAGTTTTCAATCCCACAAAGATAAATGATTTTCGGCTTTTGATTTTTAGGAGCGAAACAAATCGACTCGTAGAAGCGGGCTGCCTGCTGTCCAGTACAATGGAACTACCAGCTGCGCGCTTCGTGTATCCACTGCTGTGGTCTCCTCCTTTGGTCGGAGCCCCCACCAGTGGC
>JAHDEE010000215.1:8591-10356 GCA_020629005.1 Chitinophagales bacterium | reverse complement strand
ATATCCTGTTTTCGCTTGTTTCGGGCTTCTATCGTGCATTGGTTTTTGCGAGGTATTCTAAAGGAGTAAGAATCGACAAATTACTCTCCTTGTAATCTTTAGTATTTCGAGTAATAAGTACGTTATGACCGGAATTTTCAGCGCAGTAGTTTTGCACGCCATCCTCAAAATCTTTGAAGTTTGATCTGGAAGATTGATCTATTTCTTGCTGTCCAACACTCTCAATCTTCACTATTTCCAGCACCTTCTTTGTTTTTAATTCTGCCTGACTTCTTGTCTCCATCTTTTCAACAATATAACTAATGTTTGTTATGCTAATTGGAGAAGTGCATAGCTTTATGTTGGACAATATTGAATCCTCAATGATAGTTGCAATATCATCAGAAAATGGATCACGGTCTAGCAAGAGATCCAGCAGCACGTCAGAGTCTAAGAACAGCTTCTTCATTTCTTCAGATACTTTTCGATCAAGGCATCCTGCAATATCTCTTTATACGATTGAAAGTCTTTAGGCATTTTAACTGATCCTTTCAATTCCTGCACAATCTTCAATGACGCTTTCTTCTTATCCAGCTTTTCCACTTGTGCTAGTGATTTTAAGTACTCCTCCACGATACTTGACAAACTTTTCCCGGATGATTTAGCGTACTTCTTCGCTTCTTCAATCACCATCTGATCTATTGATAAGGTCAATTTTGAATTCATACGTATCGTTGTTTACCTACAAATCAAGTCGTTTTTTCTTTCTTTGGCAAATTAATGCTGGGATACAGCATCTTGCCTTATCCCTCCAAGACTGCTCCAGAAAACCGAACATTCCAACTCCGGCTAAAGCCCTACTGCTCGCCGTCCAAACCAAGCGCTACCCGAACACCTTCAACCGTCTCGTCGATGGTTTGGCTCAATTGACTATACCAATGATTGAGGGATTCATTTTGATCCGCCAAATGATTGGCGGCAGCATCTAGATACTTTCCGGAGCGTTGATTTGCAGAGGTGACTGTATTTCCGCAGGCTTGACATTGACTGTAAGACCTAAAGCTGCTACTGGCTCGCTCAATGTCTTCATGTGCGGACTTGCCATCGTCCAGCCAGCCGCCCACTGCCTTCCAGAGATTTACTGTTTTGGCCAAGGTCGGACTTTCTGTGCATCCCAGTTCCAGAATGCTGTTGTTGATCGAGGTCTCCAGGTCTTCGAGTTCCTCGCGAAACTTGATGACTGCGGAGCGAGCATCTTGCGCTTCCTTTTGCTCCTGTTCAAAACGATCCCCTGCTTCTGTTTTAAGGAAAATCCGTACCAGTCGGCTGCGTTCGTGCCAGCTGGATTCTGACTTTAGCTCTTCCACTTCCTTCTGTTGATCCTGATGGAGCTGCTTGAGCTGGTCTTTTATCGTATAAAATGCCGCTCTCTGATCTTTGAGGTCCATTATATCGATATTCCCTTGCCGCACTGACTGTGTCGTTTTATGTATTGCTTGTGCTGCATCATTAAATGCTCGCTCCAAATGATCAATTTGGATTTCAAACGCTCCGGTATACAGACTTTCTTCTGGTTTCTGTGCCTTGATGGTAAAATCAGGATCGCTGATTGCGCGAAGGACTGCCTTGCTTAAGGGTAGGCTATTCATGAAAATGCTGGCTTTTTGTTTTCGAGCATAATATAGGAAATTCTCCCTTTGTTGATATTATTCTTTGCTCTTTGCTCTTTTCCCACAAGACGCACGCGGTGCGTCTCTACTATGGGGTTTAGGTTTGGTTCATCCTT
>JAHDEE010000215.1:0-8491 GCA_020629005.1 Chitinophagales bacterium | reverse complement strand
GGATGGGTTTGGCTTTCTTAACTCAATCCTCTTCGAGAGAGCAATCTTTCTCGCTCTTTGCTCCACAAGACGCACGCGGTGCGTCTCTACTATGGGGTTTAGGTTTGGTTCATCCTTGCAAGCAGGATGGGTTTGGCTTTCTTAACTCAATCCTCTTCGAGAGAGCAATCTTTCTCGCTGCACTCTTATTCTTTTTTGCTCTTTGCTCTTTTCTCCTTGCTCCTTGTTCCTTGCTCTTTTCTCTTTACTTCCGCGAAGGAGAAACTGCTGCAAAATAGCCCGGATAGAAACGGAAATGCAGGTGCACTGAGCGCGCTGTATGCGCCACTGATGGGGGCTCGCCCTCAAGGCGAGACCGCAGCAGTGGATGCATACAGCAGCGAAGGGTGCCTGCATTGCAGTGGATAGCCGGACCGAAGTTTGCGCGCTGGACTGGCTTTTCGCTCCTAAAAATTTAGAAAAGAAAGCCCTGTAAGAAAGGGTATTAGGACAACAAGTATTGTAGCAGGCCATGCACAAAAATGCCCAGGAGACTGCCCAAGGCAATACCCGCGACGCCCATGGTCATGCCGGGCACAATCATGCTTCTGTTTTTCATTACGGAAACTACCTGGCCAACGAAAATGGGTCCGAAAATACAAGCCACGGAGGTGATGATGGTGATTTCAGAATCCATCTTGAAGAGGCGGGCTAGTAGCAAATGTAAGAGGATGGTTGCGGTGATGACAAAGGCGGTGAAGCTGATGACGGTGATACTGGCATTGGCGAGGTCTTCAAAATTGGATACCAGACCGATGCAAAAGCAGAAGACCAGTAATAGGTAATCGCCAGCTTCGTAGCTGCCCACCAAGCGGCCTCTCAAGGGCGAAAGTGAAACCAGAATGCCGGCGACGGTGATCAGTATGATGAAAAGAGACATGTTCAGCTTATTGAACAATAGAAAACTGAGACCGGCTGCGAATAGCACGGATAGTATGGACAAACCGATGGGGCGCAGGAGCGAAATCGCCTTTTCCCTGATGCTCATGTTCAACCAGGCATTTTCAAGAATATCGCTTGCTTGATCTTGGTGGCTGAGTTCGTTCCTCTGTTTTAGCAAATAACGGAAAACGCTCGGACCGACAGAAGTTAAGAACAACAGATAGATGGCGCTGAACAAGAGATCCGCAATATTCAAAGCCCCAAACAGGGACTCATTGGCTCCAATGGCTGCTTTGACAGCCGCCATGTTGGGAGTGCCACCGGTGTAGACTCCTGCGAGCATGGCGGCAATGGTAGCTGAGTCTGAGGTCTGATCTTTGAACAAGAACCCGGCTGTGATGCAGACCAGAAAAACGGCGGCCACAGCTATTGCAAAAGAACCGATCACCTCTTTACCGCTTCGTAAAAAAGCTCTGAAATCGGCGCTCATCAACATTAGTGGAATGGCCAGGGCGATGCTCAACTCCATGATGATATTCAAGGCGGTCGTCAAGATACTTTCATCGGGTGCGTCATGACTGATCAGCAAGCCGAGCCCATAGCATAAGACAACAGGACTCAGTACTGCCTCGACCCGCAATCGGTTGGACAGGACCCTGAGTATATATGGCACGATGAGAATGCCAAAGATTTGCAGAATTACAATCACTCGAATTTATCTTAGAACACAACAAAGATTCGATGTAAATTAGACATCTGCTGGACAAATCAAGCCTCATTCGAAAATAATTTGTTCATAAAGGCGACGAGTAGTTTATCTCTTTCGCTGGGGCTTAGTGTATTCAATATCTTATTGATCGCTACGAAATTCACGGGCACGCCTTGATCGTTGCTGCCTAAGAGGGCCGTAAAGCCGTGGAGCATATCGGGTGTAAAGTTGGCCATCATGGCTTTGAGCATATTGGGATCCAGTGGTAACTGCTTTGCCTCTTCGCCTTCCGATTTCAATTCCTGAATCGATGCTTTCAGATCTTTGACCAGGCCTGCAATATGTGGGACATTGAAGTGCGTGATAGAGATATGAATTCCTGCATCCGAAATATCGGACTTGAGCTGGGTTTGAAGGTACCAACCTTTAGACTTCATGCGTTCCGCCAATTCGAAAACGTTTATGTCCTCGGAAGTAGAGACAAAAGACAGCATACTGATATCAGGTTTTCCTAGCAGCGATAGTTCAGGGATTTCGTTCAGACCTTTGACGAGCAATGCCTTGGCTTCCATACAATCCTTAACCGCATTTTTGTAGCCCTCCACGCCTAGAAAATGAAACATGCTCCAAGCAGCAGCTATCGGGCCTCCTGATCTGGTAGACAGCACGGTAGGGTTGACTACAGAGTAACTCGGTCCGCTGGAAGTGCTGAAGACTTGATATTGTCTGAGTTCTTTGCTTCGGTAAATAATTGTAGAACAGCCTTTGGGCACATAGCCGAATTTGTGTAGATCACAGGATATGGAAGTGACTCCTTCGACGCTGAAATCAAATGCTGGCAAGGGGTAGTTGAGCATCTTTGCGAAGGGAATAAACATGCCTCCGACGCAGGCATCGACATGACACAATAGCTTGTTGGCCTTGGCTAATGCAGCGATGGCCTCAATATCATCGATCACGGCATGGGTGTACGAAGGGGCTGAACCGACAAGCATAATCGTTTGATCTGTGATGGCTGCTTGCATTTGTTTTACATCGGCTCTGAAAGTCTCTTTGTCCACGGGAATCTCCTTCACTTTTACATTCAAATAGTGACCTGCCTTGATAAAGCAACCGTGGGCTGTCTTCGGCATAATGATTTCGGGATCGCTAATATGCGGGAACAAATCTCTGGCTCTGTCTCTTGCCGTTTTCACCGCCAGGAGCACACTTTCGGTTCCTCCGCTAGTGCAGTTTCCTACGGCTAAAGGACCGCCATTGAGCAAGTCAGCTGTCATGGCAATCACGGATCTTTCCAGATGAAGCAGGCTCGGAAACTGTGTTGGATCGATTCCGTTTTCGGTTAAATATAAGGCATAGGCACTGTGCGCAATCTCATGAGCTTCTGGAATGGTCTGATAAATATAGGCCAATACTTTACCACTTTGCCAAGGAATGTCGGCTTGCTTCAAAGCTTGTAAATACTGATGGATCTCTTTCTTGTCTTTTGGTTCTTTTGGGAATATGCTGCGGTTCTTATTCATGACATTCATTTTGTCTTTCGGAAATTGAAGGCTTATAATCCTTTTCTCTTTAGCCAGGACTGCAATGCGTATTGATAGGTATTTTTGCCCTCGTGAAAAATGTTCAAAAGCAGATCTCCAAAGGCATTTACCTCGAGAACGTAGGCATTGCCGCCAGAGGAAATGGCCACATCAACACCTGCATAAAACAATCCCTCGATGGTCTTCACTGCCAACTCAGCCTGGCGCTTTGCCTCCTCGATCAGCCCTACCCCCCAACTCTCTTCCAGTTCACGAATCTGACCTTTTTCATTTCCCAAATGCAAGTTGGTGATCATGTGCTTGCTCATTCTTGGTACTACGAAAGTGGCAATACCATCTATCACCAGAATGCGCAGATCCACGCTCTTGCCTCCGTGGGATTTCTTGGGAACCCATTCTTCTACCATCAGGTGCGCCGGTATCATTTCTGTTATGAGCGAACGGATTTCTGTCGGTTTCGAATAGCGACTTAAGCCAAGGGAATTGAAGATTTTTCCAGGGGCCTGTCGAGACAAAGTGCTGTATAGTACTGATCGCTTTTTGTTGTGACGAAAGGCCATCACACCGGCAGCTGATGATCCGTGAATGGGTTTGATGAAAACCTGCTGCACTCCCGATGCTTGCATCACCTCTATAAAATGATCATAACTTTGGCAATGCTCCAATAGGATCTTCGGCACTGAAACTTTGGCCAATTGCAATTGCTGCTGACAATGCAGCTTGTGAAATGCAAGCTTAATCGCCGCGGGTGTATTGAGGACTTCCAATTGCGGATTGCTCCGGATTGTTTCCTGCAATCGATCAAGAAGATTTGCCCATCCTTTATACCAGTAGGTATTCGGATAGTACTGCCCCTCGACTAATTGCAAAGATTCCAGATCGGGATGCTCGCCGATGGCAAGCAACTTGCGATACAGTTGCAAGTCTTCACCAGGTGAACAAATCCGGAGGCAAGCCGGAGCTTCTGCGAGGTCAACTGCTCCTTGAAGTAGTGCCTCATAAGTGATCGATGCATGAGTATATCCCGCCGACTCCACAGCAGCTCTCCAAAAGCTCAATCGACGAGAATTTTCCGGACCAATACTCAAAAAAAGCATATGCTGACTACTCTCCTATTTCTACGTAGTAGTACTCCTCATCGTCGTACTGCTCTGCCGGATCATTGAGATTGATCTTCTGCTCAGCAAACTTGTCTTTCAACTTTTCTGTCCAGGCATCAGATAGATAATGGTGGCGACAGTTGACATGCTGCAGGGACAAGAGTCGATCATTATTGTATAGTGCCTCTGCTCCTTCATCTTTTAGCGTTCCCATAGACAGATCCAAAGTGTGCAAGGATGAAGGAAAGTCAATATCCAAAAGGGCCTTTGCGATTTCGCTTGTGTGGTCGTAATTTTTCAAACCAAGGTAGCGCAGTTTCGGAAATGGCTTCTTGATCAGCGGAAGCAAATGCTCCAGCGTGATGTTGCAGCCGTAATCTTCAGTGCCCAGCCATAGTTCCAAATGCTCCAGATTTTCGAGCTCAGAATTCACAATGTCCTGGATCACCGTGTGGGACAGCCCACCGGATTCGATCACTAGATTCTTGAGATTTGGTAGTTCGATCTTGCCCAGGTGCAAACCTTCTCCACCTCTGGTGCCGAGGGTTTCCAGCAGAGGAAAGTGCTCATAAAAATCACTGTAGCTGGTCTGCTGAATCCAGGACATCTCGCACTCTTCGCTGTCCATATCTCCCAGAAAAAGATGCCGCAGTCCTGAGAAGCTGCCTTTCAATGCGATCAGTTTTTTCAGAATTTCTTTTGGTCCACTGTCATAGGAGTCTTGCCAGGCACCAATAAGCATCGTGTCCAGATCCTTGGCATTCTGATGCAGACTGAGATTTTCAAGATGTTCATTTACTTTAACTTCATCATCATAACCGGACCTGATCTTTACGGCTACATCGCTAAGCAGTTTTGAACCCAACACCTCGATCGGCTTATCGACAAAGATATCATGCGTACGGACCACGCTCAAGTCAGCAGTAGCTTTACTGAAACCTTCTTGCTTCATTTTCTCGGTAAGGCTCTTAGCCTCTTGCTCCGCTTCTGCTGCCGAGGAAAAAATTGTCGTCTTACTAATACCCAAGGTTCCTATGGTGCCTGAGGTGACGATCAATCTTTCCGATTTTTGTTCTACAGCCCAGAATAGTTTTTCTGACTCCGTAACTCTTCTAAAGGTGTTTTTCACTTGCTCAATTTTGGGATTCGTTCTAAAATTTGATCTCCGTAAGTCGCCTTAAGATTTAGTTCCTTTAAGTTAAAATATCCGATATAACATCTGCAATGTACCGTCGAACAATTTTCAGTACGCAATATATCATTTAGTTCACTCTCGTATATATTTCCTATTCGTTTTTTGATGAAATGGCAGCGCGTCACATTGCCTTCTCCATCAATGGACAGGCTGCTTTCTCCTGCAAAGCAGGCCTTACCCAAAGACTGGTACACCTGATTGTTGAGGTCAAAAAGGGGGTCTATGCTATTGAGAAAAACGATGTCTTCCGGGCTGTAATAATCTGCCTCCCTTTTGTAGGCATTTATCCAAACATAAATCTCCGGAGGCAGTAAGTGGCGCAATTCCGAAGCGTAATTGAAATTCTCTTGTGTTCCTACAATTCCTACACTAAAGTTAATTCCTAATTCGATTAGACGCTCACATTTTCGAACAAATTTTCTAATCGTTGTTTCGGTGGGATGAAAAGTAGTCCACAAGGCAAGGCTGTCTTGATTGGCTTCCTGCAACCAATTGAGCCTACAGGAAAGATTGGTTTGAATCGCAACTTTCCTGACGTTTGGAAAGTGGCTCAAACGCAACATGGCAGCTTGATAGTGCTTGCGAATCAGACCTTCCCCCCAAGGCGTAAATAAGATTCCAATATCCCTATTCTGACGCTCCACCCAATCCACAAAACGGTTAAGGCATTTCGTGTCATAATTAAGCTCGGCTCGGCTGTCTTTGGTTTTGGCAAAAGGACAATAGGCACAATCGTAATTGCAGCTTTCGAGCGGACCACGGTAAAGTATATTGAGGCGAGGATTCATTAGCTCAGTTCAAAGGCTTCCATCAAGGAATTTGTTTCCTGCGAAAACAGCATTGGTCCGATTGCGTCTTCCAGTTCCATACCTGCTTCATTCAATCTGATCTTCCCCTGCTTCTCTACTAGCAGCTCGTCTTGAAAAAGCACTTGCAGCAAAGGCTCCTCTCCTACTTGCTTTCCAAATCGCAGCGCAAACTGCTCCTTATCAAGACTGCCACCATCACAAAGTGACTTGATCAGGAAGTGCCGCAGTTGCTCGTTTTCATTTAGTTGTATGCCGTAGTTTACCAGTTCGAATTCTGAGCGCTTCGCATAAGATTCGATGATGGCTTTGGTTGCTTTTCTGCTCACTGCATAGTCGGTGCTGTAGTGCAACATTTGTGTATAGGATCTTGCTCCAGCGCCGATGCCCATGGTTCCATTTTCTGTTGGACTGAAATTGCTTTCAATCTGTGGCGCATCGATCCTTCTAAAGCATCTCATCGATACTTGTCGGTAGTCCTGCTCCAGCAAAAAATCTCTACCAAATCTATAAAGGTCTAAGCGGGTATCGTCAAATTGCTGCTGCATCTTGCTAAGGCCAGTAAGCGCTCGTGTGTAGAGTGGATACAGGTAAATCTCCGTAGGAGCATACTCCAGGCATCTTTCAATCGAGTAGCGAAAACTACTGATCGTCTGAGATTTAATCCCATAAATCAGATCTAAATTGAATTCCTGCACTTTCGATTGCTTGAGTAGATCAACTGCAGTTGCTGCCTCTTCGGTTTTCTGTGGTCGACCCAACAATTTGGTTTCACTCTCCAGCCAGGATTGCAGTCCCATGCTGATGCGATTGATGCCAAATTCCTCAATCAAGGAAATCTTTTCGTGATCAATGGACTTCGGTGAAGCTTCGATGCTTCCGTATTTGCTTTTGGTATCAACACCAAGTTGCTCTTGAAAAATCGTCAGCATCCATCGCAATTGTTCCGCCTCCAAAAAAGTAGGCGTTCCTCCACCGATGGCATATTCTTCAAATTCGCAATCAGGTAAAAGGCGACGATAAGTTGCTGCTTCTCTTTGTAGAGCCTGCAAATACTGCCCTACTCCTTGCTTTGGGTTGGCCACTGTAAATAGATTGCAAAAACCACAGCGCATCTCACAATATGGAAGGTGCAGGTAGGCAAACAATTGAGACATATCCTCCCCTTCCCAAACTTCTTTCAGCGGCCTGGCTTCAAAGGGGCGGTAGGCATGCTTGTGCGGATAGCTGTAAGCATATTGCTGATAGATATTCGCTTTTGAAATGGCCTCGAACATGAACAAAACTACTAAAAGTTTCCAATTTTGAAATGCGCATAAGGAACCCGCATCACCGTAGGATGCGCATTGCGATGCCCCCAATGATCGTCCTCACCATAAGCACATCCATGATCGCTACAACAGATGGCAAAGCAATTGCCTTTTGCCTCCAGCGCCTTCATCAAAATCGGCAACTGCTGATCAACATAGCGGAGCGCCGCTGCATGACTTTCATGATCGTCTTTCTCTTCCACTCTACAATAGTAGTAGTTGGGTTGATGAATCGCGGATACATTGATGAACAGCAGGAAAGGGCGCTCTTCATTTTCCAGGTATTGCGCCGCTAGTTTGAATTGTAATTCTGTTGAGTTTCTATCCACCACCGAAGTCTCTCTAGACCAATAGCTCTGCTCAAATAGCGCAGGAAATTCGCAGCTGATCGCCGTTTGTTTATTGAAAAAACCAACCCCACCTATACAGTAGCTGGCATAGCCTTGCTTTCTCAGTGCTGTGATGACCTCCGCCTCTGCAAATTGCCAGGTATTGGTGGTGCTAGATTCGCTGCCAAGAAAGCAAGCGGCAAACAAACGCTCCGTAATCCTGCGGTCTGTTCTGGTAGGCAGAAATCCGGCGAAAAAAGCCTTGTGTGCCGGATAGGTAAATGAGGCCGGTGTATAGCGTTCCTCCCATCCTTCAGGATGCAGATACTTTTGAAAGTTCGGTAAATTTCCTTGCTGGAATTCGGTCTGCGCGATATCGAAGCGCAAAGCATCAAGCACAAGGAGGAGGATGTTGGTGGTTCCCAGCAGGGAGTTAAAGTTGATAGGCGGATACATTGCTTATTGTTTCAGCGCTGACAGGGCAAAAATAAGACTAGCGCAAAATAGCCAATTTGTGTTCTAGCAAAGGAATCAAGTCAAGCAGTTTTTCAATCGTGAATAGCTCTTCTGTTGTATC
>JAHDEE010000017.1 GCA_020629005.1 Chitinophagales bacterium | reverse complement strand
TGAGAATACTAGGTGTTTTGATATTCTCTCTTGCCCTTCCTTTTTTCCTTCAAGCCCAGGATGATTGTGCAGACGCAGCAACCATTACAGACCTCAACGGAGGATGCTCCAGTTTTTCCACAGTTGGGGCATCAAATGATCTTGGAGTTGCCTGGTGTATGGGTGGGGAAAACAATCTATGGTTCGAGTTTACTTCACAAGGGGTAGATGCAACAATAGAAGTATCGAACCTCAACTATGCAGAGATCGCTGTAATATCTTTTCCGGGTCCCGATTGCAGTGCTGTAGATCTAAGTGAAACCTCTCCCGATGTTATAGCCTGTGTTAGCTGTACCGGAAATGCTACTTGTGTGCTTGATGTACCTGTCTTGGAAAATCTAGGGAACTACTATATCATGGTTACATCAAGATTTGATGTATCTGTTCCAGCTTTTGACCTCTGTGTTAATAATCCATACGTGCAACCCCCTGTTCCAAACAATGACGAGTGTTTGCCAATCAATGTCCCGCTAAACAGCTCCGCTGGTGTCTACAGTTGTGAGTCCAGCTCGACGATAAGCGCCACATCAGCCTTTATTGATCTGCCTTGTACATTTAGCAGTTACAATGACGTATGGTTTACCACTACACTTGATTCAGGTTTTGGAAACCTCTTCATAGATCTATCAAGCAACAGTTTTGGCGGAGATGTTTTCGCGATTGCAATTCCAGCCAATGATTGTTCGGAACTGGTGACCAATATTCCAGAAGATTTGTATTGTGGATCGCCCGGATCTATCATAGAAATGACTGGACTTGACGCCGGAGTTCAATACTTCGTTGGTATCATGACTGACGACGGTCAAAATGGCGACTTTGAATTCTGCATTGCTCAAGATTTTCCGACATGTGCTACCAGCGATGAATGTGGGATTGCGACATCTGATCCAATAGCTGTTGTAACCGGTGCCAATACCTGTATCACTGCATGCAACGATGGAGCTGATTTTTCATTGTTTAATCCAGATCCAGTATTTTGTCCAAACCCAGTACTAGCGCCTACGGCATTCTTTCAATTCACAATGCCTTCCAATGCAGCGCAATGCCAAATATCTGTAAATAGTACTGATTTGAACGACCCATATATCTACCTCCTTGTTCAAGATGACTGCTCCACTTATTTGACGGCACCTTGTTCAAACCAGCCGGGAAATGGAGGTGCAAGTCAAACTGATGCACTCTTTCTGCAGCCGGATGCCACTTATTATGTCGCTGTTACCGATGCAAACGAAGAAGTAGGTGAGTTCGAATTGTGCATCGACATAACAGAAGCTTCATTGGTATGTAATACTACAGGATTTATAACCGTAAATGCTCCGGCAGGTGTGCCTACAAACGGACCATACCCACCAAATACTACAGTTGAGTTTTGCTATGAACTGCCACTTTGGACGCAAAGCAGCTTCAGTTGGTTACATGGTATAGTGCCATCCTGGGGAGGGTGCTGGACTACGCCATACGGCCAAGAACCTACCGTGACGACCCAGCTGGAAACGGCCACTAATTGTGGTGACGATTTTGATTGCGGCCAGGGAGAGACAGACGGATGGCAATGGTCGGAAAATGTTATATACGACCCTTACGATCTTTCGGGAAATCCTGACCTACCGGTCGGAGAGCCTGTTGGAAACCCTTTGCAGGGGCAGTTTGGGCCTGGGGCAGGTTGGTTTTTCTATGCGGCTTCTCCAGGTTCATCTAATCCAACTGTCCCACAAGATGCGTGGGGAGACAGTGGAGTAGGGCCTTGGCTTGTTTGCTTTGAATTGACTACAAAAGACGGATGTGAAAGTCTTGACTGTTCGGTAACCGTTGATACTTATGCTGATGGAGAAACTGGCGCTTATAGTGCGCCAAACTTTTCTTGTTTTCCGGATGCTCCATCTGTATCCAGTATATCTCTCGATTACGATTTTCCTGATCCGCCCATTCCTACCGATGGGGAGACTTGCCTGAATGAAACAATCACTTTGGAGGCAGAGCTTGCTGGTGGAGTTGGAAATATTGTTTGGTTTTCGGATGCAGAGCTCCTGAATCAACTGAACTCGGGACTGACCTTTGATGTGACTCCTGACTTGGTTGACGCGTCCGGAGCACTGGTGCTTTATATTGCCGCCGAAGATGACAATCAATGTACTGGTCCATCTTCTTCAATACCCATAGTTTTGACTGTAAATCCATTGCCGCTTCCACCAGTCGCTCAACCAATTATCGCTTGTTCAGACGATCCAGCCATAGAGCTTGTCGCCGCTGGTCAGAACATTGAATGGTATGACGGTGATCCTGCCTTTGGCGGTATCTCCGTTGGTTCTGGATCTACCTTAGATGTAAATGCTGCTTTCCCTTCATTGCAGGAGGCTGTACCATATACCGTTTACCTCACACAAACAGATGCAAACGGCTGTACAAGTCCTGCCAGCACAGTAGAATTCTTAGTCAACAATTGCAATTGCCCGACTTACACCGGTAGCGATACCTATCAGGAATTCATTTGTGATGGAGAAAGTATTGCTCTTGCGGCCGCGGAGTCTTTCGTTCAGGGAGATATTCAAAACCCAGACTTTGGATTTGATGGCGTAGAAGGTGATGGACTTGCAGGCACTTCCTTGATTTATTGGTTTGCAGAGCAGGAGCCCAATGATGCTGTTCCAGTTTTCGGCTCCGACTTCGCAGATGGAGATATTTTATCTTATCCTCCTGATGGCGATGGATGCGCTCCCGTAACCGTTCTACTTCATGCATTTATCCTATGCGATGCAGATCAAAATGATTTCATTGATGATCCAAATGCAAGCGGTGATATTGATCCTTTCGATTACAGCTTCATGGCTTCAGTGGAATTCATCATCTATCCTCCTATCACATTAGATCAAATCGATGTAACAGAAGGAGCCTGTACAGCTTGTCTTGTTAGTAATTGTGGATTTAACCTAGCCTATGTTGTAGATGCAGTTGATACTGCCAGTGACGGAGCTTCTGCCTCAGGAGAAAGCTGTTTCACTGGAGTTGAAAATGGGGATAGCGGAGAAGTGAATTTCACGGTTACAGATACAGACACCGATAGACCGGTTGGCTGCAACGATGTGGGTTTCACACTAAATTTCGCATGTGCTCCTTGCCCCGAAACAGTTGATCAACCAGCAGACGATTTTATCTGCGAAGGCGAGACACCAAATTTCCCAGCCCTGACGATAATCAATGATAATGGAAATCCGGTGCAGTGGTTTACTGTACCCGATAATCCGGGTGCACCTGACAACCTGGTTAATGAGTATGATGGCACGCCAATCGAGTTGGATCCCGATGCACATCCATGCGAGCCGACCTTATACGAATACTACCCGTTCATCCTTTGCGATGATGATGAAGACCCAGCTACCGATGATATTTGGGTGGAATTGGCCTTTATCCACACTGCAACGGTGTATCCTCCTGTAACAGATGGGATTGAGGTGATTCAGACTGGCTGTGTTGCCCAGTTTGTCATCGATGCCCAATGTGATGAAACCTTATTTACAGGTGCCTGGGTAGATGAAAATGCAAATGTAGGTGATGTGGGTGACTTTAGCTATCTCGCCCAACCGGATTCGCAGGTGTCAGTGACAATTGATATCGTAAGCCAATATGAGAACATACCGCTTACCTGCAACAGCTACAGCGAGACTTTCGATTTGGATTGTCCACCCTGTCCAACTACTTCTGACACACCGATTGTAGAACACCACTGTGATGAAGTGCAGGTCGACTTTCCAGATCTGACTCTAACCGACGGAGGTAACTCATTCCTCGTAGAATGGTACGCAAATATTGATGATCCCGTTGTGCCTACAGAACCGATATTTCAGGGTGATCTTATTGAGTATACAGCCGCAGGAGGAGATGGCTGTGCGCCACTTGACTATACCGTACACGCTTATTATCCTTGTGACCTGGATGGTGATCCTGCTACCACTGACGACATACAGTTAGTATCCCTAAATTATGCAATCAGCTATTGGCTCTATTTGCAAATCGGGCCTGAGGTGACGACTGTGGAAGATCCTGATGCTTGTACAATTACCTTGGAAAGTGATTGCCTGGACAGTTATGAAATTAGCTGGGAAGATACAGACGGTGGATTTGATGATCCGGACGATACCGCAGATGATATTGTCTATGTCGCAGCGCCAGGTACAAATGGTCAGGTCACCTGGACTTTGTCTTACCCAAATCCAGACGGTGATGTTCCTGATGAATGTGCGCAAGGTATTGTAGGTCTGACTTATGATTGTGAGGCTGATTGCCCTACCGATATTCCCGAAAACAGAGCGATTTGTGGAATGACGGAAACTTTGGAAATATTGAATCCCGGCACTGGTACATGGACTGCAGATCCAGCCACTGCAACTTTCGTTGATGACACTGATCCGAATACTGATGTAACTGTAGATGCTTGCGGTATTTATGAGTTTACCTGGTCACAGGGTCCTGACTGTAATATCGTTTTCCTTGTTGCTTTTGGCGGAGAGTTTGACGATGCAATTGTTTGTGATCCACTTCAAATAGACGTATGTGGTCCAACAGTTTCCCTTACTGCAAATGGGGCCAGCAATGCTGTCTGTTCTACACCTGAGCTGGGCTGCGCTGCAGATCCTACTTTCCTGGAGCAAGTGTCTGATGATCTCGCAGTTCCTGATTGCACAATAAGCATTGACAACTACAGATGGCAAGCAGTTAACCTGGCAACTGGCATGGTTGATCCGACGGTTACGTTCACCCCTGATGAGTTTACGCAAAATGCAGATGCAACCGTAGAAACATATGGTTTGTACCAATTCAACTGGATCTATGATGTTACGACTGACGGAGACTGCTATGATTCACTGCTTGGAGGATGCGGAATAGCAGATGGAGCAGGTCCAGTCTACCTGTTTGTGGAAGAACTTACAGTGACATTTGGAACAGAATGCACAGGAAATCTACAATATGAAGTGACCTTGGAAATTAGCGGAGGGAATCCTCCTTATACTGTGGATGGAGCAGACATCACCGGAGATACCTATACAGAAGGCGGCTTTACGAGTGGAGATACCTTCGATTTTGAGGTAGATGACTCGGACGATATTTGTCCTCCCCAGAATGCCACAGGAACTCGCGATTGCGAAGCAAACTGTCCGGACTATTCGGGAACAACAGCGGATGAAGCAGAAGTTTGTGACGGTACGGATGTTACGATGACAGTTGGAATTGCTGCTGCTGATGCTGACCTAGTTGAAGTAGTTTGGACACTTCCGGGAGGAGGAACATCTAATGATTTAGTGCTTACAGAAAATGTAACCACATCGAGCTGCAATGAAACTGCAACCTATAGTTATGTCCTTACTTGTTTGGATACAAACGAGATCATGGATGAAGGGGATATAGTGGTAGATGTGTATCCTCTTATCAGTGGAACACCTACCGATGGCGAATGTGCTGCCAGCATCACGATTGATTGTCCGACTTTTGAAGTTTCCTTTTCTTCAACTGACGGAGATAATGGAGATGCTGCGGTATACAATGCCGCTACAAACACTGCCGGCACAGTTACATTCACTGTGAGCAATCCTGGAGCACCAGCTAGCTGTGCCAGTGATACCTTCGAAGCTGAGTATGATTGTCAGGCCGCCTGTCCTCAAGTGATAGATCCTGATCCATTGGCGAATGTTTGCGAAGGAGAAATTATAGACATAGAAGTTGGCTTGAATGGAACAGACCCAGCGACGATTAGCTGGCTTTTGCCGGATGGCGCCGCATCTTCTGACTTTGCCATTTCCTATAACCATCTGGCAGCTGACCCTTGTCCGGTATTGCTGACTTTTGAATATGTAGTTACCTGTGATGATAGCGGAGAACAAATTGGAGCCGGAACTTTATCAAGCACTTATTATCCAGAAATCACCGCGACGCCGCTGGACGGCATCTGTGAGGCTTCGCTTACTGTTGACTGTCCAGACTATACCGTCAGCTATGATGATGGTCTTGGTGGAACTGGAACTGGTACGGACTATATAGCCCTCCAAAACACACAAGGAACAGTTACCTGGACGGTGACCAGTCCTGATGCACCGGCCACCTGCGGCACGGCAGAGTTTTCATCGCAGTTCAACTGTCCACCTGATTGTCCAACTGTCGATGGTTCTGGTTCTGATCTTGATGCAGTATGTGATGGTGGTACAGTCCAGCTTGATGTATATGTAAGTAATAATGCGCTGGCAACTGTTGAATGGGTGACTCCTTCAGGTCCAGATACTGGATTCACTTTGAACCCAACATTAACCAGTCTGTCGGGATGTAATGAACCCCATGATTTTGACTACAGTGTGATCTGCAATGCTACCTCTGAAGTGTTGGAATCAGGAACCATCACCGTTGATGTGTATGTAGCGGTAACCGGAACAACCAGTGACGGCGGTTGTGGAGCCTCCGTAACGCAGGACTGTCCTGAATTTACGGCAACCTATTCCAGCGATGATGGAGACGGTGTAGGATTTACTTATTCAGCAGCCGAAAATACCAATGGATCAGTAACGTTTACGGTAGTAAATCCAGGTGCATTGCCAGGCTGTGATAGTGCGACTTTCAGTGCTGTCTATGATTGCGAGGCACCTTGTCCAACTTTTGTAGATGCAAGCATCAGTCTTGATGCCATTTGCGAAGGAGAATCAGTGGATTTGTCTGCAGCAGTGGATGATCTTTCACTGGGAGAAATTACCTGGACTTTGCCTGGTGGTGGAACAGATACCAACTGGGATTTGACGGACACACCAGTATCTGATACAGGATGTCCGGAACTGAAAACTTATGAGTATACCATTTTGTGTTCAGGAGATTCCTCTCCAGTTCAATCTGGCTTCCTGACGGTTACAGTATATCCTGGTATTATGGCAACGGAGACACCGGGTGGTTGTACGACCTCCCTTAGTCAGAATTGTCCGGAGTATTTGATTACAGGTGTAGCCAATGGCTCAGCAGAGCCAGTAGTAGGCAATAGCTTCACAGCCTTGCCAACCGAGTCTGGAACAGTGGATTGGACTATCACGATGCCTGGCGCACCGGCTTCATGCGAGTCTTTGAATATCAGTACAGAATTTGCCTGCGCAGACAATTGTCCGGTATTTGTTTCGGCGGATGCGGATGCTACGATGGTTTGTAACGGTTCAGACGTCACAGTCACGCTCGAGGCTGCCAACCCAGAACTTGGGGAAGTGAACTGGATTTTTCCAACTGGACCGCAAACCGGATATACACAAACTGTTACCCTCAACACTAACCAGTGCCAGGAAATCCTGACACTGTCATATGAGCTAATATGCCTGGATGATGGTTCCTTAGTGACAAGTGGAACAATAGATGTTACGATCTACGGTGACATTGTAGCTGAAATCACCGAAACGGAATGCAGTACCAGTATCAGCAATGAATGTGGTTATGAAATCTCTTATGAAGCTCCCTCTACTGGTAGCGTTTCAGGCTCAGAAATGGCCATTGGGCCTGTTGCAGTGGAAGAGCCGGTAGTATTTACGGTAGTGGCTACAGGAGTGCCTAATGATTGTGCTCTGGAGACCTTTCAGGGGCTCTACAATTGTGCAGCCCCTTGTCCGGTCTTTGATTCTGCATCGGCAGATTTGACCGATGTTTGCGACGGCACCGCAGTGACCTTCAGTGCAGTTCTGGATGATCCGACAGGTGCAGCGATCGCATGGTCAGGAGCTGTAAACTCAACCGAGTTTACCGTGACTGAGGCAGTGACGACTGCTGACGGCTGCAATGGGATAGCAACAGCGGATTACGTAATAACCTGTACAGCAGATGGGACTGAGATAGCCAGTGGGTCGATTGTAATCAATGTGTATGCGCAAATTACTGCTGTAGAAAATAATGGCAGCTGTAATGCTTCGATTACCTCCAACTGTCCACAGGACTTTACGATTGCCTGGGATTCAACAGAAGCTGATGCCAGTGAAAATACCAGTGGGGCTGGGGAAATATTTAATGCCGCAACCGGTACTAATGGTACTGTAACCTGGACTGTCGACAATCCTGGAGCACCTGCTGAATGTTCAAGTGCTGTGTTTGTAGCGGAATTTAATTGCACTGCTGATTGTGCGATAGTAAACAATGTTTCAGCTGATCTGACTGATGTTTGTTCTGGAGAGCCTGTCACAATTACCGCGGATGTAAGTGATGAATCTCTAGCAGAGATTAGCTGGACTACTCCTGATGGCCCTGTTGATGACCAGTTTGTCCTAAATGTTAATCCGGTCAGTGTGAGTGGCTGCTCTGAGACGGTTGTATATTCTTACGTAATCAACTGTTTGGATGATGGTTCTGAACAAGCAGCTGGTGACGTGATCATAAATGTATATGAAATGGGAGCTGAAGCAACTCCAGTTGTCAATGGCTGTTGCGTTGATTTGGCAGTGGATTGTCCGGATATTCAAGTTACCTGGACTGCTCCGGATGGCACTGCAGGAACGGGCACCAATGTATGCTTATCACCTGGAACAAGTGGACCGGTGGAGTTTGAATGTGTGTTACCTGGAGCGCCTGTTGCCTGTTCTATCATGAACACAATCAGCGACGAGGTTACCTGTGCAGAGGATTGTCCACAATTTACTGATGCTTCCTCAGATATTGTTGATGCCTGCGAAGGTACAGAAGTGACCTATACGGTTACAGTAGACAATGAGAGCCTGGCGGAAGTAATCTGGACCCTGCCCGCTGGCGGAGGAACTCAAAACGGATTTACCCTTAGTATTCCAGCAGCTTCTGTTGGAGGTTGTAATGAAATAATGTCAGTGGCATATGTGGTTAACTGCAGCGCTGACGGGAGTGAAATTGCCAATGGAGTATTAGATGTCAATGTCTATCCTCCGATTACTGCTAATCCGGATGCAGGTGGTTGTATTGCCACCCTCAATCCTGGTTGTGGAAGCTTTACGGCTACTTACACCTCGGATTCTGTAACAAATCCGGCCGGTACTGGAGACAGCTTTACTGCTGGGCAAGGTGAATCCGGAACGGTGGAATGGGTGCTTAGCAATCCAGGTGCACCAATAGAATGTGCTAGTGAAACCTTTTCAGCTCCTTTTGACTGTGATGCGGCATGCCCGACGATAATCAGTGAACCGACAGATGTCGATCTTCCTCTATGCGATGGAGATATTTACTCTGCTATTGTAGAGTTAGATGACCCGACTGGTGCAACAATAACCTGGACACTGCCTAATGGTGATACGGTAACGGGTGTGCAGATCGACGAAGAAATGACTTCGACTTCGGGCTGCCTGGAACCTCAGATTATCACTTATGAAGTAATATGTACAGCCACCGGAGACATCATTGGTGCAGGCTCTTTGAGCTTCAATATCTTTGTGACTGTCACTGCCACACCTCAAGACGGTGGCTGTTCGGCCTCTGTAAGTCAGGATTGTCCTGAATTTACTGCAAGCTATACCGGAACAGATTCCGAGCTAGGCGTAATTTCGGGCGATGGTTTTGCTTACAATGCAGAGCCTGGATCAGATGGAACTGTAGACTTTATAATCATAAATCCAGGTGCCCCACCAACTTGTGAATCTTTAGGCCCTTTTCAGACCAGTTACCAATGCAGCGACAACTGTCCTGCTTTTGATTCCGTCAGTGCAGATGTACAGAGTATTTGTGACGGAGACCTCGTCAGCTTCTCGGCACTAGTTTCTGATGAAGCACTCGGAACCATTGAATGGACGGTGCCAAATGGTACAGGAAGCACAGATTATACTTTCTCTGAAGCTATATTTAGTAATAGTGGCTGTAATGAAGTGGTGAGCGTGGCATATACCATTAGCTGTACAGATGACGGATCGATTGTTAGTACAGGAACTGTGGATGTTACAGTGTTTGCTGCGCCTTCGGGAACAGCAATCGGAACCGACACTTGTACTGCAGGAGTGGAGCCGGATTGTCCGGATGATGTGACCCTGAGCTATCAAGGTGTAGATGATGAATCCGGTCCTTTCAGTGGCGATGGTCTGGATTATACGGCTGGTGCTGGTGAGTCTGGAACCATTACATTTACCCTCACAAATACAGGTGCTCCGGCTGGCTGTGAAACCGTAGACATTCCATCCAGTTACCTGTGTGATGCAGCTTGTCCAACAGTCACGGATAATACTGCTGCAGATGCGGATCTTTGTGATGGAGAAAACTATCAGGCAGCCATCACGCTGGATGGCCCAGGGGCGACTATTACCTGGACCTTGCCAGGTGGTGGTCAGCAATTGGGAGAAATCATAGATGAAACAATGATATCCACTACAGCTTGTAATGAGACGCAGGTGATTAGCTATGAGGTGATCTGCGACGCAACGGGAGATCAACTAGCCAACGGTTCTGTGACCATCAATGTATTTGGCCTGATTACAGCGACTCCTCAGAACGGAGGCTGTTCTGCTTCAGTTAGTCAGGATTGTCCAGGTTTTGCAGTCTCTTATACCGGCACTGATTCGGATGTAGGAGCTATATCCGGAAGTGACTTTGCCTACAACGCCGTTCCTGGAACGAACGGTACTGTGAGCTTTGTCATTACAAATCCAGGTGCGCCGGCAGGCTGTGATACTTTTGGTCCTATTGAAACTACTTATGACTGCAGTGACAACTGCCCTTCCTTTGATACGGCTACGGCAGATGTGCTGAGTATCTGTGAGGGTGATATTGTCACTTTCTCTGCAACCGTGAGCGACGAGACTTTGAGCACAATTCAGTGGACAGTTCCAAATGGGGTAGGTAGTACGGATTATAGTTTCTCCGAGCCAATTGTGAGCAGCAGCGGTTGCAACGAAGTTGTAAGTGTTGAATATGAGATTCTGTGTGCCGATGATGGAAGTACCGTGAGCACAGGAACAGTAGATATCACTGTATTTGCTACTCCTTCAGGTGAAGCTATTGGTACTGGTACTTGTACGGCTGGGGTGACGGTAGATTGCCCAGATGATATAACTGTTACCTATGACGGCGTTGATGACGTTTCTGGACCGTTCAGTGGAGAAGGGACGGAATATACTGCTGCGGGAGGAGAGACCGGTAGCATAACTTTTGTACTGGCAAATAATGGGGCGGGGCTGGGCTGTGAAATCTTCGAGATCGAAACGAGCTATGCCTGTGATCCTGGATGTCCCACATTTGTGGATGCCGGACCAAATACAGACAGCGTTTGTGATGGGAGCGATGTAATTCTGACTGCGACAGTATCAGATGATACACAGGCAACAATTAGCTGGACTGATGATCAGGCACAAGAAGTATCGACAGACTGGTCTTATACTGCGAATTTGGTTTCTGGTTCAGGCTGTCAGGAAATTGCTTCCTACAGCTATACCATCACTTGTGTGAATGGTGATCCGGTTTCGACTGGCTCCATTGATATCAATATCTATCCGGAGATAACTGCTGTGATTGATGAAAGCGGTTGTGTTGCAACGGTGGTTGATCCATGTGCTGCTGCCTTTGACTATAGCTGGACTGGCCCTGGAACAGGTGCTGGTACAACTTATACTGGAGACGTCGGCGAGGTCGGAGTTGTGAATTTGACCATACAGAGTATAGGTGCTCCCGGTGATTGCGCTGTAGCGGATTTTGATGTTAACATTGACTGCCCATCTGACTGCTGGACGCAAGTTAATACTACAGCAAGCGGTGCAGCGGAAGTATGTGAAGGAGAACAAGTGGATCTGACTGCTGTGAACAGTCAGGTGAGTACGGATTTGGATGCCTCAATGGTTTTGACCTGGTATGATGGTACCGGTGCAGAGGTAACTGATGCCTTCAGTGTAACTGCAACACATTCAGGTACCAGCTGTGATCCTGAGGTGCTGAGCTATACAGTTGAAGTAGGATGTGCAGCTGATGCTGCCCTAACTGCTCCAGGTGGTACCTTTGACATTACGGTATATCCTCAGGCAAACGGAAGCATGATCAACCTACCAAATGCCACTGCCTGTAACTTCGAGATAACGGATAATTGCGGTGGTGCTCTTGACATTCAATACAGCATTGATCAAGGAGAAACATATGATAGTACTCCACCTGCAGCTCTTGAACCTGGAACAGCAGAACAGACGGTCAATTACAGCATTATCGTTGCTGGTGCACCAGCTATTTGCGCTTTCGAGGGTGATTACACGGTGGGTTGCGACTGCGAAGTGCCAGGTCCTCCGACTATCAGTCCTGGAAGTATCGAGATCTGTGAAGGCGATGTGAACATAACTGCTTTCGAGGCAACAGCCGACGCAGGTGCTACGGTAGAATGGTACAATACTGATGATCCTGAAACCATAGTAGCTACTGGCAATAGCTTTGTTGCAATCGAGCCAGGAACTTATTTTGCTTCTTCGTATATCAACAGCGATTGTCCTGGTCCGCAAAGTGCTATAGTATCCTTGACTGTGATAGACGCCGATGATGCCAGTTTTGCATATGAGCAGACAGTATTCGAGCTTCCTACGCAAAATGCCATCCCGACTTTTGTCGGAGACCCTGGAGTGTTTACCGCTACGGGCGGGCTGGCAATAGATCCAATGACGGGTGAAATTGACTTTGCCTCAGCTGTGGCTGGGAATAATTATACAATTACTTATAGCACTTCGGGAGCTTGTCCGGATGAAACAACTCAGCTGATCAGTGTTCCTACACCTCCTGAGAAGCTGATCGTTATTCCGACAGCCTTCTCGCCAAATGGAGATACAGTAAATGATTCGTTTAGGGTAATCCAGAACAGAGCAACCAGTATTGAAGTGTTTTTGTTTGACCGATGGGGAAAGGCTTTGTGGTCTACCAATACCATTGGTGAAGCTTGGGATGGAAGCTACCAAGGTGAAGAAATGCCCATTGGTGTTTATGTGTATTATGCCAATATTGTCTTTGATGACGGTGAAGCTATCACCTACAAAGGCAATGTGACCCTTATTAGATAGAAAAGCTGCCAGATAAAGACTGGTGCAAAATAGCCCCGGGCGAAGTGGTATGACTGCCCTGGCTGCCGTGGTGAATGCTGGCTCTTGGGGGCTCGGAGCTCTGCGAAGAGACCCCAAGAGCCAAGCATGAACAGGCAGACAGGGTAGGAATAATAGCGTAGCACGGGACCGAAGTATCTGGAGCGAATGAGGCATCGCTCCAAATAAAAAAAGTCCCTGAATTGGCAGAATTTCAGTATTGCCATACAGGATATCCTGCAAAGCCTTAACTTATGACTGTATACTACCCATGGGTTTGGGTGGAACAGTATTATTCTTAGGGTCAACAGGAATATTTATGATATTGGTGCGCGCTACTTTGTTAGTCGTCCTTGCGCTATGCGTTTGCATATCCGCAAGGGCGCAGATATGCCTTGGTAGCAATTCTTTTACAATCGATCCGGCTCCTGTGGGAGACCAATATACTCCCGGAACAACGGTTGAGCTCTGCTTTGCGGTGACGGGATACAACCAGACAGCAGTAAATTGGTTACATGGGGTTATACCGGAATTTGGGCCTGGGTGGGACTTGAGCACGCTGAGCACCACAGCACCCAGTGCTTGTAGTCCACCGGGAAGCTGGCTCTGGGATACACATCCGACCTTGGGTGATGGCTTCTTTTTTGACACAGATAGCGGTTCCCCAAACTTTGCTGTAGACGGAAATCCATTCAATAATTACGGTGATGCTGATGTTGGAGACAATTGCAGCGCCACGTTTTGTTGGACTATAACAACGATCACCAGTGGTTCCGGCATTGTTGATTTATCCGTTTCAGTGAATACGACCGGTGATTGGGAGACTGGTTCATGGACTTCTTCTGGCTGTCAGAGTGATCCTGTGCCTGTATTTTCTTCCTCTTTGATCTTCTGCGATCCTGCGCCGGATATGGCTGGCCTGGTTGGTGATACTCAATTTTGTGCAGGTGCTCCCGGCACGAGCTCGGTGAGCTATACCGCTACTGCTGATCCGCTCTTTAGCTCCTATCAATGGACGCTTCCACCGGGTGGTTCGATCGTTTCTGAGAATGACAATACAGTGGTCGTGGATCTGAGTGCGGTGACCGGTGGACAGATTTGCGCCAGTGGCGTAAACGATTGTGCGCCGGGTGTACCTGCTTGCCTAAATCTAGTGTTCGCAACAAGCAGTCCGGTTACGCTTGATGTGGTTCCGGATTTATGCGAGGGGGAAACA
Organism: Chitinophagales bacterium; assembly: GCA_020629005.1. Classification (GTDB taxonomy): domain Bacteria; phylum Bacteroidota; class Bacteroidia; order Chitinophagales; family UBA2359; genus JAHDDV01. The sequence goes on along the minus strand of JAHDEE010000017.1, from coordinate 36,831 downwards.
TTGGATTTGCCTGCATTGGTTTTGCTGGCTGATGGTGTTACGACTTGGTATGATGCTGACCCTTCGGTTACTTCGGCAAATATTGTGGATATAGTCAATCCGGTTGCCAGTACTAGTTATTGGTTGGAGTTTACGGATGCAGTGAATGGTTGTACATCCTTAACGGAAGTGCCGGTAACTGTTGGGGGCTCTGCTGTTTTTAGTTTGTTGCCTTTGCCGATCGTATGCCCAGGTGGCATGCTTGATCTGGCCAGTTTGAACGGTCCGGAACCAGGGACTTTTGAGTGGTTTGATAACCTGCCCTCGATTGGCTTGCCTGCTGTGACTGCTACCGCTGATGGTGGGACCTATTGGGTGCTTTATACCGATCCGGTGAGCGGCTGTGCTGATTCTCTTGATGTGCAGATTACCGGTAGTGCCTCGGTAGATTTCGACGTACCGATTGGTGAAGGAATTTGTTTTTCAAGTTCCATTATCTTTTCTGACTATAATGGCATTTCGCCGGGAACCTATGATTGGTACGCTGATTTGCCCTTCCTCGGCAATTTGGTTTCGGAGGCAACGTTGGTTTCTGATACCAGCTTTTGGCTGATCTATACTGATCCGCTAACGTTTTGTTATGATTCTGTCGCTGTTGATTTTACGATACTGCCTAATCCTCCTTTTTCGGTCGAGCAACCACCGGTGATCTGTGATGGTCAGAGTTTTGATTTAAGTGTGCTCAATGGTTTTGATGCAGGGATTTATCAGTGGTTTGATGGCCTGCCATCGCAGGGCTTGGCTGGCGATGTCGTTTTCCCGATTATGGGAAATGAGTATTGGGTGGTTTTTACTGATGCTGTGACCAATTGTAGTGACTCCACCTTTGTTAGTTTTACCACCGGTGCTGGGGCGGATTTTAGTATTGCAGATATACCACCGCTTTGTGCCGGACAAACGATAACACTATCGGACTACAACGGCTTTGATCCCGGGTTCTATTCCTGGTTCGATGGATTGCCGACCGGGGGGAATTTGATAGAAGAACTGACCTTGTCTCCCGGGCAGGAAATTTGGGTTTTGTTTTTTGAAGAAGCTACGACCTGTCTTGATAGTTTACAGGTTAACTTTGAGTTGAGTGTCGCTCCCGCGTTTTCAGTAACCGAGATTCCTCCGGCTTGCGCAGGATCCGAAATAACTTTTGCCGATTTTAATGGACCAGAAGACGGGACTTTTACCTGGTTTGATGGTCTACCATCGGAAGGAAATTCCCTTGAATCAGCTGCGCCGACGGAGGAGAGCAGTTATTGGGTCTTGTTTAATGCGCAAGGAGGTCCATGCTCCGACTCCTTGGAAGTGAATATTGCTTTGCAGGCAGCACCGGCATTTAGCATCCTGGATCAACCAGCTGCTTGCGAAGGTTCTGCATTTGATTTGTCGGTGATGAATGGGCCGGAAGATGGTACTTACCAATGGTATGATGGTTTTCCTTCCACGACTGCGGCAAACAGCGAGATCGTGGCGGATAACAACGACCTTTATTGGGTGCTATTTACTGATGCTGCAACAGGATGTACGGACTCTTTACAGATCGTGTTCGCAGCCTCCGACAACCCGGCTGTTGAAGTGGGAGAGCCGCAAGCAATTTGTGCTGGAGACCTCTTTGATTTGGCTATGCTTAATGGTGCGCTAGAGGGCAGCTATGAATGGTTTGAAGGTTTACCGAGTGAGGCAGTTAGTGTATCAGAAGTGACACCAGAAACCAGTACTGAATACTGGGTTCTGTACAGCAATGATGCTGGTTGCATAGATAGCCTGTCGGTGAATCTAACCGTGTTGCCGATTCCGGAAGCGTTATTTGATGCTGATCCTTCGATTTGTGCTGATGGTACTAGTCAGATTACGGTGGAGTTTTCCGGAGCACTTAATGATCCGGACACTGCAAACTTTGTCTGGGACTTTGGTGGCGGAGATGCAGATCCCGGGACTGGACCTGGCCCCCATCTGGTAAGTTTTGCGGACGCTGGTGAGGCGACAATTAGCCTGATCGTTAATGAAGCAGGCTGCGAGTCTGAAGCTTTCGAAGGCATGGTTGCCGCTATTAATCCTGTTGCTATACCGGATATTAGTTGTAGTTCTACGCCGAGTTCAGTCAGTTTTGAATGGACGGCGGTGGAGTCAGTAGAGAGCTATGATCTTAGCGTTTCTATTGATGGAGCTGGTACTGCACCGATTACCGGAACTACGGATCTTAGTTATGATGCCACAGATTTATCGCAAGGTCAGGTGGTCTCCATTATTGTATCGACTAATCCTGAAGGAGATAATCCATGCGGTAGTACAGAAAGCACGTTGGAATGTGCTGCAGACGATTGCCCGTCAATCGATATCTTATTTGATGTGCCGACAGAAGTCTGTGAAAGTGAAGCTGCTTTTTCAATAGCTGCCAGCAGTCCGGAAGGAGTGCAGGTATCGGTAAATGGGGAGGAAGAAGATCAGTTCGATCCGGCAGTTTTAGGTCCGGGTCCGTATCAAATAAGCTACGATTATGTCGCGGATGATGGCTGCGTTTATAGTGATGTGACGGAAGTGACTGTGCAAGCACTACCAAGTGCTGATTTTGACATCGATAGTAATGATATTTGTTCGGACGGTACATTGACTGTGACCTATTCTGGTGCGGCTGGAACAAGTGCAACTTACGACTGGGACTTTGGCGGTGGCAGTGAGACGGCACTTGGTGGGGAATCTTACGAAGTTAGCTTCGACGGAGCTACCTCAACAGAAATGAGTTTGACGGTGACTCAAGATGGTTGCCAATCGGAGCCTGTTTCGATACCGGTTACGGTTTCCGAACCTCTGGAACCACCAACGATCAACTGTTCAAGCACCACCACATCCGTCACCTTTGACTGGTCGAATGTTCCGGGAGCTGAAGACTATATTGTGTATGTCGGTATTGGCGGTGCTACTCCGACAGACGCGATGGTTGATGGTGGCTTGCTTAGCTATACCGTTGAGGATTTACCTGCCGATGAAACAACGGCAGTTGTTTTGGAGGTGCAGGCTTTTGGGCCTTTACCCTGTGGAGCCTCAGACTTTGTCAGTGCGGAATGCTCCACCAGTGATTGCCCTCCGAACCCCATTGTGAATGGATTGCCTGAGGTGATCTGCGTTGAGGAAGGAAGTGTAGACTTCCTGGCTCAAGGAATGATATCCCCAACGGGAAGTAGCCTAAGTGGAGATGGAATCACAGCTGATGTAATTGATTTGGCAGTGGCTGCCGGTTTAGGGAATCCTGTAAGTATCACGATAAGTTATTTGGATCCGGACACGGGTTGCGAATATGAACTAAACCATAGTCTGCAAATAGACCCGGTTTTGGAGCCGATCGAGTTGACTTGTGTAGAAACTACTGACAGCAGCGCTACTTTGGAATGGAATGCTGTTCCTGCAGCAAACGGCTACCTGCTAGAATACAATGGAAACGTAACGACTGTGGCAGGCAATAGTTTTACCGCAGAAGCTCTCGACCCGGGAGTCACTACCAGCTTTACGCTGTCGACCGAAACAGCAAGCACCTGCGGCCCAACTTCTGCCAGCATTGAATGCAGTACCAGTGCTTGTCCGACAGTTAGTACACCGATTGTAGAGCTGCTAAATTTGTGCGAGGGGGAGACGGTCGATTTTGCCAGCTATGAAATGGCGGTAGACTATATCGACGAAGGAGGCAGTTTTGATGGTTTTGCCTGGTTTGAAGATGCAGCCTTAACAACCGTGGTTGCGTCCCCCGCTTATGCGGGTGATGGCTGCGCCGTGCAAACACAGACCCTTTATTTGGGATTGCTTTGCAGCCTTGAAGGCAATGCTCCTTTGGCCGCTGGAAGCTTGGAGCTTACTTTTTATCCGAACTTTGCCCTTTCACAGATTGATACTGCGCCAGGTGATTGTGCATTGCCTGAGCTGAGCAGCAGCTGTCCAGCATACCTAATTACGGAGGTGAATGTGCCTGCTGCGGTGGAGCCTGGTTCTAGTGGAGAAGCGGTTTATGAAATTAGCTATGAAAATGCAGCCGGAGTCGATTGCTTCCTGGAGGAAGTGACGGTTCCTTATTCCTGTCCTCCTCTCGGATGCCCGACTGTAGATCAGGCTGCCGATGATGTGCTGTCGCTTTGTCCGGGAGAGACTCCGGATCTTGCTGCCATTGAGGCGCTGGTGCAAATTTCTGATCCGCAGCTGACCTCGGCTGGGCTGAGCTGGTTTGCGGATGCTGCATTTACGCAGCCACTTGATCTAAGTACATTGGCTTACACAGGTGATGGATGTGCAACTTCGGTTACTACAATATATCTTGGTCTTGCCTGTACCGTAGATCCTACGATCGTCTATGGGGGCAGCTTGGTACTTACTTTTTATCCAGATTATGATGTTTCCCTGGTACAGTTTACGCCGGAAGACTGCGCAGTACCACTGCCAGCAAGCACTTGCGCCAGCTACCAGATCATGATGATTGATATTCCAATAGACATTTACCCTGGAGAAAGTGGTGAGGCGCTATTTGAAATTTCTTATGATGATGGAGCCGGGTTTTCCTGTTTTACCGAAGATTTTCCTGTGCCCTACTCCTGTCCCCAACAGGGCTGCCCGACGGTAGATGCACCAGTTGATGACATTGCATCCTTGTGTGTTGGGGAAACACCAGATCTGTCATCGGTGGAGTCAGCAGTTGTGATCAACGATCCAGAGTTGACATCTGCCGGTCTGACCTGGTATAGCGATGCAGCTTTTACCCAGCTTCTTGACCCTACAAGTCTTGGCTATCTGGGCGATGGCTGCGCCGTATCCCAAACAACAATTTATCTCGGTCTAGCTTGTACCGTTGATGTGACAATAGTATATGCGGGAAGTCTGAATTTGAGTTTTTATCCTGAATATGATCCCGCTCTTTTGCAGTCGACACCAGGTGAATGTGCGGCTCCTCAACTGTCTTCAACTTGTGCCAATTATCTTTTGACGGAAATTGATGTGCCCACCGAGGTTTTGGCAGGAGAAAGTGGTGAGGCCAGTTACCAAATCAGCTATGAAGATGGAACTGGACAAAGCTGTTTCCTGGAAGATATCATGGTTCCATACTCCTGTCCGGCTCTTGGCTGCCCCACGGTGGACAACGCAGTAGAATCAAGCGTTTCACTTTGTATTGGTGAAAGTCCGGATCTAGCAGCAATTGAAGCCTCGGTAAACATCAACGATCCGGAAGTTACCTCCGCCGGTTTAAGCTGGTATACCGATGCTGCTTTGAGTGAGGTATTAGATCCCTCAAATCTTGTATACACGGGTGACGGATGTGCAAGCTCCAGCACGACAATATATCTTGGTTTGGCTTGTACCGTAGATGTAGTGATCAGTTATGCCGGAAGTTTACAAATCAGTTTTTATCCGGACTTTGATTCCTCATTTGTTTCCTCCGTAATTGGCGACTGTGCGGCTCCAACAATAGAGACAAGCTGCCCTTTTTATCTGATTTCGGAGCAGGATGTACCAGCTGAGGTTGGCCCAGGAATCAGCGGGCTAGCCACTTGGACCATCAGCTATGATTCCGATATTACCTGTTGGGAAGAGCAATACACAGAATCATACGCTTGTGCACCTCAACTATGTCCGGAAACGCTCTCCCCACTAGCTGCTGTCGAAGCCGTTTGTGATGGAAGTCTGCTTGATCTTGCCAGCTATGCTTCATCTGTTGAGCTGGAAAATGCTTCAACAGCAGGTGACTTTGTCTGGTATTCCGATGCAGAATTAACCGTAGCATTTACGGGTGACCAGGTGCCTTATGCTGGCGACGGTTGCGCACAATATACGCAAGACCTTTATCTGGCAGTACCCTGTACTGTAGATCAGTCACTGGTACCACTGGGAAGCCTGACGGTAAGTGTCTATCCGCCCGTATTAGCTAGCTCCGAGTATATAGAAAGTGTAGAAGGCGATTGCACAGCTCCTACAGTCTCCGTAAGCTGTGCCGACTTTGCGTTAACTGCTCTTGATGTGCCGGACACCGTGGAAGCTGGAGAATCCGGAGTAGGAACCTGGAGCGTTTCTTATGCAGGGGCAGCAGATTGTGGGGCAGCGACCATTGAAGTGGCTTACTTCTGTGCCCAGGCAGGATGTCCGGAAATTACCAACCCGGCAGATCAAAGCTATCAACTGTGTTCCGCTGAGTTTCCGGATCTGCAAGCTGTTTTAGATGCAGTTGAGGTGCAGGACCCGGAGGGAACAGCCGGTGACTTTGTATGGTACTCCGATGCTGGTCTAAGCGTACCGGCGGATTTGAGTAGCTATGACTACGCAGGTGACAATTGTACCACCGACATCTACAATCTGTTCCTTGGATTAGATTGCGACGTAGATGAGAACCCCGTATTCGCAGGCTCGGTTGAGCTGGTGTTTTATCCTGACTTTGACCAGTCGCTACTTGTTTCGCAGGCAGGCAATTGCTCCGCACCAACTTTGCAGTCCAATTGCCCACAGTATCTGATTACGGCGATTGACGTACCCACAGAAGTGCCTTCAGGAGAATCCGGTGTGGCGAGCTGGCAGTTGACTTATTCAGGTGATTTTTCCTGCTTCGACGAAATACAAGAAGAAAGCTATGCTTGTCCGGCTGGCTGTCCTACAGTTGATCTGCCGCTCGATGAACAGCTTTCCATTTGTCAGGGACAAACGATCGACTTCGCATTTTACGAATCCCAGGTAGTTATCAATGATCCGGACAACAATCAAGATGGTTTGAATTGGTACGCAGATGCCCAACTCACCGAGCTCCTGGATCAAGACAATATTGCTTATAGTGGTGATGGATGTCTGAGTCAGATGCAGGTTGTATATCTGGGGCTGGCATGCACTATTGACGAGCAGGTAATCGCAGCAGGAAGTCTTCAAGTCAACATTTACCCCGCTGTCGATTTGTCTTTGCTGCAAACAACAGAAGGAGACTGCGCTCCACCGCAGATCAATTCGAGCTGTGACAACTATATCGTAGAAGAAGTATCCGTCCCGTCAACGGTGGAAGCCGGTGAAGCTGGTGTCGGTACCTGGACTGTTACCTCACCGCTTCCTAATGGGATTGAAAATTGTCAAACCACAACAGTTGAAGTGTCTTACTCATGTCCATTGGAAGGATGTCCACAGATTACAAGTCCGGTTTTGCTATCAGAAGCACTTTGTGTGGGAGATCAAATTGATCTACTTACAGCTGCGGCGGATTTAGAGTACAGCGACCCTGACGGAAATATCGGAGACATAAACTGGTACACTTCGGCTAGTCTGGATCAACAACTGGATCCCGGTACTTTGATTTACTCTGGTGATGGCTGTACGCCGGAAGTAGTTGAAGTATTTCTTGGTGTTGAATGCAATATAGACCCAAACATCATCTTTGCAGGTAGCTATACAATCACCTTTTATCCCGACTATGATAGTGTATTCCTGGAATCAGTACCTGGCAGCTGTCTTCCGCCAATGCTCAACAGCAACTGCGATTTTTACCAAGTTACCGAGGTGGATATACCAACAGAAGTATTGCCAGGAGAAAGCGGGACTGCAAGTTATTCGATAGCATATAGTGATGGTCTTGATATCGTCGATCTATGTTTTGATCCACAATTGATTGAAGTGCCCTATTCCTGCGCTTCAAACGCGTGTCCAACAGTAGTAACGCCTCTCGCAGAAATCCTGTCTCTCTGTCCTGATGAAGATATCGATCTTGAATCTACACTGGATCTGTTGATGGTAGACGATCCCGACGGTAATCTGGCGGGGCGAGCTTGGTATGCAGATCCGGGCTTTAGTACTCCTGCCAGTGCACCGCAGTATACTGGTGATGGTTGCGAGCCACAAGAATTTCAATATTTCGCTGGAATTGAATGTGCGATTCAATCCGGTGTAATCCCGGCTGGTACTATGAGTATCACAGTATATCCAGAATACGATGCGTCTAATATCCTGCTCAGCGACACAGAATGCGAAGAGCCAGCGGTAGAATTACTTTGCCCAAATTATGACGCAATGCTAAATGGAATTGCAATAGGCCCAATTTCGGAGGGACAAAGCGGTGAAGTAAGTTGGCTAATCACCTACAACGGCGCCTCATGCTGGTCCGAAGAAGCGATGGCAATTTTCGATTGCCCTGCAGCCCCATGCCTGCCACCCGATGATCCAATTGGTGAAGATCAGAGTTACTGTGCAGGAGAACCCGTACCTTTATTAACAATTGTGGATAACTTCGTGGATAACTTTGTATGGTACGAGGATCCCTCAGCAGCAATTGAGTTAGCGCAAGGCAGCTCCTTTATGCCACCTGGCCCCGGCACTTATTATGTACAGGCTGTCAGCCCAGACGATTGTCTTAGCGAAGGCTTTACTGCTATCGTATTGGAGGAGCTAGCGCAGGCATCTGCCTCCTTTGGCTATCCCTCGCAGGTCTACTGTACTGACGAGGCCAGCGTCTCAGTCACCGGAGCCCAACCAGGAGGGACTTTTACTTCCGATGGTTTAATAGTTGATGCTGCTACAGGTGCATTCGATCCAGGCTTGCAAGCACCAGGTTCATACACAGTCACCTATACAATTGATGGCCAATGTCCGGATGTGAGCACCTTTGCGCTTGATATCATCCAGCAGCCATCCGCCGTCTTATCCTATCCTGAACTCATTTGCCTGGGCGATGAATGGCAGGTAGAACTCAGTGCTACAGCTGGACCTGAAGCAGTCTACACCTGGACTTTCGGCAGTACTGCAAATAGTAGTGCCTCGATAGACAATTCGGCAAACGTGGAGTGGACAGAAGCAGGAACTTTCGATTTCCAACTAAGCATTGAAGATCAAGGCTGTATTTATGAGACAATCGGTACGGTGATCGTAGATCAACTAGAGCTTACAGCCAGTGGAAGCGCGACCATTTTCCCCGGTGAATCCGCTGATCTGGTAGCCGATGCCTTTTCTGATTATGGCACCCAAATCAATTATAACTGGATCGAGGAAGAAAGTCTCGATTGCCTGGATTGCCCCCTGGTAACCGCTAGTCCTCTTGAAGACACAAACTATACCGTAATAGCCACTAATGAGAATAACTGTACAGCTCAGGAGAGCCTGTCCGTACTGGTCGATGGCGAGATATGGCTGGTGCTTCCAACTGCATTTTCCCCCAATGGAGACGGTAGCAATGATACCTGGAGACTCATCACAAAAAACGCCTCCGAGGCTGAGTTCTTAATCTTTGATCGTTGGGGGCAGTTGCTGTATACCGGCCGTTCGCTGGACGATGCCTGGGATGGAACACATGCGGGAGAGCAGGTAGCATTAGGCGTTTATGTTTATTATTGTAAAATTGAATTTCTCGATGGTGAAACCAGAGAATATAAAGGCAATATTACCCTAATCCGCTAAATCCTGGCGAATAGCTATGAAAATCGATCTCATTGAAGATGAGGCTATAAAGGATCGAATGTGGAAACAGACTGAAGTTAATGAGCAAACCGTAGCCACTATGTGGGCAATCAAATAGTCAGCAGAATAAAATTTGGGCCTTCCCCTTCGCTGGCTTGCTCAGCGTTGACTATCAACCTTTTACAAGTTATATCAAATGCTGAGCAAGCCAGCTTCGGGTCGGGCTATCCGCTAATACTCACCTTGCATCCAGCCGTTCGGCTTATGCCTGCTGTGGTCTCTCCGCAGGCTCCGAGCCCCCATCAGGCATGCCTCACTGGCTGGCTGACTGCGGCTCGTTCCGCTCCTATCCCTAAGGCATTGACGGCTTGTTCCACATCCACGACAAATTTAATTTATGAGTTTAGTGTAAATGAACTAAAGTGGCCAGAAACGACAAAAATTTGTATCTTTGAGCAAGCCGTAAATTTGACTGCTAACTGCCTGCCCACCAAGTACCTGCTGCTGAATTATTTTCGGAATCCATAAGTGGTTTATTCTGAGTCATTGCAGTAGTACTTTCACGATAAGCCTACAATTTTTTTTAATCGACTACCCCCGTCCAGGTTTTGACCACGTCGATACTATGGATTGCGTATTGGAATGAATAACTATACCCCATCATACTTCGCCACCTTCTGGCTAAGCCTGCTGCTGAGCCTGCTGGCAATACCTCTTGCCGGGCAGTGCCCTGTATTTATTGACGCCTATGCTTCGCAGTCTGTCCTCTGTGATGGAGAAACTTTCGACCTACAAGTCGACCTAAGCAATAATTCCCTGGCAACTATAGCCTGGACCGGACCGGATGGCGAAAGTTTAGACACTGGCAGCACTGCGTTTAGTATCAACGAATCAGTCAATGTCACTTCCGATCCCAAATGTCGGCAGGATTTGGAATATAGTTATGAAATCACCTGTACAGTAGATGGAAGTCAGATAGCAAGTGGCAGCATAATCGTAACCGTTTTTGCAGATGTTCATGCCACTATTTCTCAGTCAACTAACTGTGAGATTGCTATCTCGGAAATCTGTGACGAATTCATAGCAACATACGAGGTCGATCTGAATGAAGATGGAACATTTGATTTATCTGGAGAAGGATACAGTTTCACTGCAGAGCCAGGAACATTGGGAGAGGTCGTTTTCGCGATTTCTCAGAGTACTCCAGGAACGGTAGGAGAATGCGGCGATGTGGAATACTTTGCCACAAGCTTTGATTGCAGTTTTAACTGTCCTGATTTAGTTTGGGCAGGAGCAGACGAAACAGAAGTCTGTACAGGAGACCTGGTTACTTTCAATGCAGAAATGAGTATGGCTGACGGAGATCCTTATGCTGCTTCGTACATCGAGTGGTCAATCTACAATGAGCCAGAAGTCATATCCACGGAGTTCAGCTTCACTCGGGAAATTACCACGGAGGCTTGTAGCGACTACGAGGTGATCCATTATGATATTTTCTGCGCGGAATCCGGCGAAATTCTGGAATTTGGAAATATTCCGGTTTCAGTCTATCCCATGATCAGCAGCACGGTTGAAATGATAGACTGTACGGTGATCTTTAGCCAGGATTGCCCGGAGTTTACTTCCTACTGGCAGGACGAGCAAGGCAACATAGGTTTTAGTTTCGAATATATTGGTGAAGAGGGCATGACAGGAGTCGTAGAAAACTCGATTGAAAACTCAGAAGCTCCCATACTGCTGGATTGTTATGTGGGAGAATACAGCGGGACCTATAATTGTACGGAAAACTGTCCAAGTCTAATTGATGCGTACCTTTCTGACACCAAAGTCTGCAATGGAACAGAAATACAATTGATTGCAGAAATGACCAGCTACGACAATGCAGAAATTATCTGGACAATGCCCAATGGAGATAGCTATGATCAGTTTGACCTTCCTTATGAAGTTAACATAGTGGGCAACTGCAAAGAAGCATTAGAGATTAGTTATGCGATCATATGTGCCGACAATCAGCTGCAAATTGCTGCTGGTAGCCTGGACTTAACAGTATTTCCCGAAGTCTCAGCTCAGCTTTTAGAAAATGCATGCAGCGTCGCCATCAGTCAAGACTGTCCTGAGTATACAGCAACTTGGGTAGATGCTGAAGGAGCTATCGGAACCGGCTTCTCTTATCTGGCGGATCCCGGCACTAGTGGCTGGGTCGATTGGAAAATCCTTTCGCCAGATGCGCCGGAAGGCTGTGTTGGCCTTTCTCTGACCGAAGTTTTCGACTGTCCTGCGAACGGTGGCTGCCCGGAAGTGGAAAGCCCTGCAAGCGGGAGTCAATATTTTTGCCAGCAGGATGAAACAGATCTCAGCGAGACTACCATTGGCCTCAGCTATACTGCTCCAGTGGGTGACAGTCAGGTGACTGTTTTCTATAGTCTTGATGCGCAAGGACAAATTCCCTTTGCAGTGGGAAGTATCACTGCAGATGCGAATTGTGTAGTCGAGAGCACTGAAGTGTTTGTATCTCTGGCTTGTGATTTTGAAGGGGATGGTTTTGACGGCTCCGCGGACGATAGCCTCATTCCCGCAGGGTCGATAAACGTATCTGTCTATCCTGAGATTGAAACCGTAATGATGTCTGCGGAGGAATGTGTAGCAGAGCTCATTGAGACTTGTGGATACACGGTAAGCTACGAGATAGAGGGTTCGGCTGGAACGGAGAATAGCAGTGGTGCCGGAACCTACGCTTCCCTCAATCCTGGTGAATCAGGTACGGTAGTCTTCACCATTACGGACACTGATTCCAATCGCCCGGATGATTGTAATACGGCAAGCACTACAGCGGCGATAAATTGTCCGCCACCTCCCTGTCCTGTTACTTTCGACGATCCGTCAGAGCAATTGCTTTGCGCAGGACAAATACCAACAGCCGTTCCGGTTGTATTGGAAAACGATAATGGGGAGCCTGTGCTTTGGTTCGAGAATGTAGACGATCCTTCAAACCCTCAGGACCAATTTGACTGGAACTCGGCAGTTCCACATACCGGCGATGTTTGCTCTGTGAACAACAAGGTTTTACATGCTTTCACCCGCTGTTCTGGTGAGGGCAGCGGCAGTCTCGACTGGGTAGATTTGCAACTGCAGCACACACTTAGAATATTTGCTGAAATAAGCGCTGAAGAAGATCAGGCACAGTGCAGTGTAAATTTACAGGCTGAGTGTAACAGCTACGAGATTGTTCTAAGTATAGATGGAGAAGCACAGACAGGAAACAGCTACACTGCCCTCCCTGGAGAATCAGTCTTGCTAAGTTTCACCATCAACGATGGAGATAATAACAGGCCTGAAGCCTGCAATGATGTGGTATACGAATATGTGCTTGATTGTCCTTTGCAAGCCTGTCCTTCCAGCTCCGATGATTCAACCGAAGAGTCCTTTTGTCTCAGCGGCATACCAAGCTTGCCCAGCATCAATTTGCTTGATGACAATGGGCAGCAGATCAAATGGTTTCGAGATATCAGCGATCCGGCTAGCCCTGCAGAAGAGTACAACCTGGGTGATATGATTGAATATCCCCTCTCAGGTGATCAATGCACGGCAGCCAGCGTCATGCTGCACGCAATGATTCTCTGTGATGACGATGGACTGGAAAATAGTCCGATGAGTTTTATCAACCTGGGTGTTAGTCATGAGGTGATGGTGTACCCCGAACTCTTTGTAGAAGATCAAAGCACAGCATGCGAGGCCATATTACACAGCGATTGCGATTATCTTTTCAGCTATGAACTAGTTGGCGATGGTCCAACCAGTGAAACCGGAACTGGCAATCAGGTTGCGGTAGCACAGGACGAAACTGCAACTGTAAACTTCGAAATCACTTCTGCTGATCCAGCTCAAAGTTGTGCTATGCTTGAGGTGCAAGTATCGCTCAATTGTCCTCCCTGTGTGCCTGCTGCCCCTCCGGTTGGAATCAGTCAGGATTTTTGTGCTGGTGATCCCATTCCCGAATTGACGGTGGAAGATAATGGAGATGTATTGATTTGGTCCAGCCAGCCGGATGCTAGTGATACCCTCGCTATTGGTCCTGCTTTTCAAGCGGAAAACGCAGGTACTTACTTCGTAAGTGCCTACGCTGCTGCAGATGGCTGTCCCTCTCTCACAGCCACAGCCATTGAACTTGCTGAATGGCCATTGTCGAATCCTACTTTCGCTTTTGCAAGCGACAGCTACTGCAATGATGAGGGTGTAATTGTTCCAGCGATAGCCGGCGAAATTGGAGGCGACTTTAGTATTGATAATGGTGGAGTAATCGATGCCATCAGTGGTGAGATAGATCTTTCTCAGGTGGAACCAGCAGCCACCTATACGGTTACCTATACCGTTGGCAATGATTGCCCCCAAAGCCTAGAACAGACGATAATGGTGATGGCCAAACCAACAATCGAACTATTTGTACAGGAGACAGCTTGTGCAGGTGAGATTGTTAGTCTTGATGCCACAAGCAGTGCCGCTTTTGATGCGGTTGCACAATGGAGTTTTGAAGGAGCAACGATACAGGATGGTTCGAGTTCGGATTTGCAGGGGACCAAAATCAGCTATGAAGAGACCGGAATCTATGAGATCAGATTGGAGCTGCAATCCTCGGGCTGCAGTGCCGAAGAATCTTTGTTGATCGAGGTCACTGGACCCAGTGTATCACTGACTGAAGATCTCGAGCTATTTGTTGGCGAATCTATTGAGCTAAGCACCGAAGTAGTAAGCGAACTGCCGCTGGTGTATCAATGGACTCCCTTTGAGTCTCTTGATTGTTCGGATTGTCCCAATCCGATAGCAAAGCCGGAACAGACTACGCAGTATATCGTGCAGGTCAGCAACGCAGCAGGTTGTACTGATTCTGAATCGGTCACCGTTTATGTCGAACATCCTTTTGTAGCAACTCCAAATGCATTTTCTCCAAATGGGGATGGCGTAAATGACGTCTTTCGTGTGATCAGCAATGATGGCAGTGTAGGGGAGTGGCTACTATTCGACCGTTGGGGCAAGCTACTATTTTCCAGTGGCGACCTGCAGCTTGGATGGGATGGAACCTACAAAGGAGAAGCTGCGGCCTTGGGCGTGTATGTTTATGTGGCTCAGGTTATCTTGCCGGATGGCAGCAGCAGAGTACATCGGGGTAATGTTACCTTGATTCGGTAAGAGTAGCCAAAGCCTCTATTCGCTGCAAAATAAATGCAAGGTCGCATCAGATTCCAACAAAAAAGTGTTTGCAATTGAGTGAGGATGCTGGATATGCCCAGGATCGAAAGGAGGGAGAGAGGGTGCAAGATAGCCCGGATAGAAATGGAAATGCTGCTGCCATACAGGAGCTGAGTCGCCCAGTAGGCGAGGCTGCCATAAAGCAGACTCGCATACTGGTGCAGCGAAGCCCTGAATGGTAGTAGCATTGGAATGGATAGCCGGACTGCACTGTCTGGAAGGGATAACGTTTCGCTCCAAAAAAGAAAAATTGTTTTGCTCAAAACATTACAATCTGTAAGCAAGGTGGCTCTTGTAATTGAGGCTGCATTAGGCAGGAAATTGAGGGATTTGTGCCAGAAGGAACTTATCTTCGTCTAAATCGTCTAAAATCTGTTGCATTCTGAAAATCTTTAGGGGAATTGCTTTGCTTATATTGCTCTGTCTGTGCTTGCAGGAAGTTGAGGCACAGGTGGTTTGCGCTGAGGCTGATTGCGACTCTGCTAGCCTCTGCGGAGAGTTTGCGATCACTGCTAACAATGTGCAAAATGAGCAGGGATATTATCCTGCCGGGACGAGTTTTGACATTTGTTTTACGGCCATTTCTTATGAGAATATTGGCGGTAATTGGTTGCATGCTGTGGTGCCTGTGCTGGGTGCAGGATGGGTAGGAGCTGCTCAGGGTGCTGATCCGGGCATCAGTTGTGGAGGTGGATGTGACTGGACCTGGAATGCTTCTGGAGTGATTGGTACGGGAGGTGCGGCAACGACGATAATTCAGCCGGGTTGGTTTGTGGAATCGCAGACTACTGGCGCGGATTTGCCTCCGAGTTTGCCAACGGACCCGGGGGATAATTGGGGGGATAGTTCTATTGATGGCGAGACGTTTTGCTTTACAGCAACCAGTGCCAATGAAGGGCCAGCTTGTGTGGAAGATTTGAGTATCCAGATGCGATTCTACACGGATTCCGAAACGGGCTCACATGAGTCTCCAGGCTGCTCTTTTGGTCCACTAACTTATGATTTGAATATTCAATGTTGTCCTGTGTTCGTGATCGCGAATTCGGGGGAAACGATTTGTGCCGGGGTGGATTTTCAGCCGGAAATCAATATCTATGCACCCCTGGCTGGCACTTATGATATTGTCTGGACCAGTGATCCGCCTGAATTCGTTAACTATCTGACAGACCCCTTTAATCTCCCTCCAACGCTCAATGTTCCAGTTGGTTCGCTATCGGGTGCAGTAAGTCTTTATGCGGAAATAACTGATGGAGGGTGTGGCTTCTTTAATGAGACACTGAGTTATACAGTTGAAGACCCGTACTTCGAAGTAAGGGAAGAAACCTGCGAGTTCTACTATGTGAATGGCGAGCTTAACTATGACAATTTGCAGATAAATGCGGGAGCGAGCCAAACAGCAGGGGGAAATTATACGGTGTCACCAACAGCAAATGTCAACCTGGCCACCGGAACTATTTTTGGTGTAGGACTGACAGCGCAGGATTACACAGTGACCTATACCAGTCCAAATGGCTGCTCCTATTCTGATGTATTTGTTGTGAATGCCAGCCCTAGCCCGGTCGCTGAATTTGCCTACGATGTGGGTTCTTTATGCTTGGGTGAGACGGCTATGGCTACTCTGCCAGCTGGAACTTCTACTGGCGGTGAGTTTAGCATTGTTGGAGCATCGAATGGTGCTAGTATTGATTCAAATACCGGTGCTTTCACGGCTGGTGAAACAGCTGGCACTTTTCAGGTCGCATACACTACACCAGCCCTGGCAACAACTGGTTCCTGTGAGGCAGTGATCACCGCTGACATTGAAGTGCAAGCGAGCAATAGCATCTCATATCCAAGTACCACATTTTGTGAGGGAGATCTGTTTTCTCCTCCTGCCGCGATGAACCCTCCCAATCCTCTTTTTGAGTATGAAATCTCTGCTCCAGGGGTCATTAGTCCCGGGTCTGGAGTGATTGACATACAGGCCAGTGGGACTGGTGATTTCACGGTGAGTCTCAGTGGCAATTGTTCTAGTTCAATTACGGTGAGTATTTTGGAGCAAGCAACAGGTGAGCTTACGCTGCTTGGTTCTAATGCGCTTTGTGAAGGTGACCCGGCTTCCAGCATCTTGCTGGAGGTGACAGGGGGTAGCCCTTTGTATACGGTCAATTATACAAACTTCGATGGGCAGCCGGAGCAGGTTTTGTTGACGGGGGACTCCTTTAGCTGGCAGGCCTTGCCTGGAGATGTGGGAACATTTACAGTTAATAGTATCACAGAGGCCAATGGTTGTATATCGTTTGTAGAAGAAAGTGTTTCATTGGCGGGATGTTCTTGTCCGGCAGTTAGCGATCTGAATTTTCCTGCAATGCAATCGATTTGTGCAGGTGAGACTTTCGATGGATCTGTAGCGGTAGACGATGCTGCCCTTGAGGCGCAGTGGTATGTAAATGGAGAGCCTTTGGCTCCCGGGCCAAATCTGGTTTATTTTCCTGAGCCAAGCGATTGCAATAGTCTGTTCGACATTTCTGTGGATGTGTTTTGTATTGATGATGGATCGATTGTGCTGTCGCAGAGTGGTGAGGGAATACTGGTTGGAGACTGGAGTCCCAATGTTGTAGAAACAGGATGCTCGATCAGTATCTCGAATTTGTGTGAAGGCATGGAGGCTACTTGGGATGATGGTACAAGTACAGGCACCGGGACGGTCTACACGGCTGCGGAAGCCAGTGATGGAACAGTGAGTTGGACGGTAATACAGGAGCAGTTGGGTCAGCCCATTCCTTGTCTGTTTGATCATGAGTTTGAAAGTGATTTCGGCTGTGCAGCAAACTGCCCGACTGTCAATGACTATGGTTTGAGTGCTTCAGACATATGTGCTGGGGAGACCCTCACTTTAAGTGCAGATATATCAGACCCCTCCCAGGCAAGTGTGATTTGGACTTATGAATTTGATGGTAGTACTTACGAAGGCAGCAGCGTAGACCTTACAGTGCTGGCAGGCAGTGGTTGTCAGGAGTTGCAAGACATATCTATTTTAGTTTCTTGCCTTGCGGATGGATCTATGATCTTAAATGAAGGAATCCAGGTAGAGGTGTACGGCAGCATTGATGCAAATATTGAAGTGAGTGATGCCTGCACAGTGAACATCAGTCAGGACTGTCCCGAATACACTGCTACCTGGTCAGACGGCAGCACAGCAGGGAGCGGGTTTTCAGCGACTTTTGTAGGCGGAGAAGTTGGACAAGTCGATTTTACTGTCGTAAGTAATGTGGCTCCAGGCGCTTGTAATACGGAAGTGATAACAGTGGATTATGAATGTGCTTTGGATTGTCCTATTGTATATGCTATTGAGCTTGATGCAGAATCGATTTGTAGTGGTAGTAGCTTGTCTGGCTTTGCGAATGTTTCGGATGAGTCATTGGCTACAGTGAGTTGGAGTATGCCGGATGGAACAACGTTAGATACGTATGGTTGGACCAATGAATACAGCAGTGCCAGTGGATGTGCCGAGACGATCTCGATATCTTGCACAGTGACTTGTTTGGCAGATGGAAGTGAATTGGCTTCGCAGAGTTTTGAAGTGCCGGTTTATCCTGAGATTACTGGAGTGGTTGTAAACGGTGAATGTACAGCCTTGTTTCTTGGAGATTGTCCGGAATATGAAGTGAGCTGGCAAGCAGGTGCGGAAAGTGGAGCCGGGGCCAGCTTTACGGCTGACCTGGAACAGTCTGGTACAGTGGATTTTACGGCATCCAATGCAGGAATTCCTGCTGCTCCTAATGCTTGCTTGATGCAGACTTTTGCGGCTAGTTATGACTGTCAGCCTGATTGTCCGATCTTTATCGAAGCAGTGAGCGATGCCAGTGTGTTTTGTGAAGGAGAGACAGCCAGCTTTAGTGTTGCTGTTTCTGATGAATCTTTGGCTGAAGTCAACTGGCTGGCGCCTGATGGCACAAGCAGCAGTGGCTTTAGCACTTCTGCTATCGTGGGTATCTCGGGCATCTGTCCGGATGATTTTTCCATGCAGTATGAAATATTTTGCTCGGTTGATGGAAGTCTACTGGCTGCTGGATGGGTGCCGGTAACGGTCTATCCAACAGAACCTGTTTTGACGATAAATTCAACGAACTGTTTAGTGAGCATTGAAAGTGATTGTGCGGAGTTTGGTTTTGAGTGGATCGATAATGAGGGCAATACAGGTATGGGCGATTACAGTCCTGAACCGGGAGCTAGCGGAAATTTGGCAATTGCAGTGCAGGCGGTGGGAGCTCCAGCTGGCTGTGAGCTTGGTTTTGCAGAACAGGCCTACAGCTGTCTGGCTAATTGCCCAACGGTGGTTGATGTTTTTGCTGACGCCTCAGTCATTTGCGAAGGGGAATCGCTGGCCTTGATAGCACTGCTTTCAGATACGACTGATGCAAGCATTTTGTGGACAATGCCCGATGGGGGCTCTGCTAGCTTTTTTGAGATCAGTTATACACCGGAGCCTCCAACAGATTGTGTGTCCACCCTGGACTTTGACTATGAGCTTTTCTGCAATGCTGATGGTTCGAGTTTGGGTTCTGGCAGCTTATCTGTGGATCAACTTAAATCTTTAAGCTATACAGTAAGTGATAATGGATGCAACATAAGTCTAAGTCAGGACTGTCCTAATTTTGAGGCCACCTGGAGCACGGAAGTTTCGGATGGCAGTGGATTCGTGTTTGAGGCCAGTGAGGGCAGCAGCGGGCCACTGGACTTTGTACTGAGCAATAATGACCCTAACTGTCCGGAGCAGCTAGACATTGCCTTGAACTGGGATTGCGAACAAGTCTGCCCACAAATGGTCATCAATGGATTGTTGGATCCCGTGATCAATATCTGTGATAGTGCAGGTCTCGACTTGAACTTTCTTGCTGCGCAAATAGTGACTGACTTACCGGATGCTACTAGCTTTGTCTGGTATGATGGTGATGGTAATTTGCTGGAGGATAGCAACCAGGTATTCGAGCATAGTGGTCAAAGCTGTGAACCGGAATACTTTAATTTTAGTGTGGAGGTTCAATGCGAGGCCGATCCGACGGTAGCTCTGGATGCTGGTGGGCTGGTTGTGGAGCTGTATCCTTTACCGAGAGCGGAGTGGTTTGGCCTGAGCGCTCCTGAATGTGTGTTCGGGATAGTTGACTCCTGTTCTCAGGGGCAACTGGATATCCAGTACTCCTTTGATGATGGGATGACTTTTATCGGTGAAGCCGATCTACCAGCCGATATGAGCATAGGGGATGACGACATAGCCATGAGTGTTCAGATAGCCATTGAAGGTTCTTCGCCAGCCTGCATGCTGGTAGGAGAGTACGTTATCAGCTGCCCTTGCGATCGTCCAGATGCTCCGGAAATTGGCCCCTCTTCGATCATTAGTTGCGATAGTTTGAATGTGGTTCCCTTTACCACAGCTGACATGGAAGGCCTGGAGATCAGGTGGTATGATGAAGCGGATGAGCAAGTTGCTACGGGCAGCGAATTTGTGCCCCTGGAGGCTGGTGAGTACTATGCGGTTTATGTTGGCAATGAGGCTTGTCCTAGTTTTAGTAGTTCAGCTGTCTCCTTGATTTATGGAGAAAATGCAATTCCGATCAGCTTCGATTATGGTCAATTGAGCTATATCCAGGGTCAGGACACAGATCCCTCTGTGCAAATCCTTCCGGATTTGGGTGGCAGCTACAGTTCAACAGCGGGCTTGGTGCTGGATTCCGTCTCTGGGGATATAGATCTCAATAATTCTCTTGCAGGTGTCTACGAGGTGTTTTATATTTCTGATGGGCTTTGTGAGGAGACATTTAGTCAGACGCTGATCATTCAGGTGCCTGTGCAGCCATTTGTTAATATTGCCAATGCCTTCTCTCCAAACGGAGATAATATCAATGATGTTTTCAGAGTTTTGGGTAATGGAATCGAGTCACTGGAGCTGATGATCTACGATCGTTGGGGTATGCTGCTTTATCAGACAACAGCACCGGGTAAAGGCTGGGATGGTTCTTATAAAGGTGAAATGCAACCTGTAGGTGTATATGTTTATATGGCCTGGATTAAGACTGTGGATGGTGAAGATAAGTTTCAGCAGGGTAATTTGACTTTGATTCGTTGAGCTGATTTTTTCTTCGGTCCATTCTTTGCGTGATGTCGATTGAGCCGCAGCCAAATCACTCAATAAATACGTTGTTATGAGTTATATCATTTTTGCCATTCCAGTGTTCTTTCTGCTAATCACTCTGGAACTGATCTTTGATCGACTCAAACGCACGGAGTATTACCGGTTTAATGATGCTATCACAAATCTTAGCTGTGGTTTAGGGCAGCAAGTGATTGGGGTTTTCCTTAAGACTTTCATCCTTTTCGGCTATATCTTCCTGTACGAGAATTTCCGGATCTATGACGTTCCCAGCAATATCTGGACCTGGATTGCGCTCTTTATCGGTGTTGATTTTTTCTATTACTGGTTTCACAGGCTCGCTCATGAGATCAGCTTTCTCTGGGGCACCCATGTGGTGCACCATCAAAGCGAAGAGTACAATTTGACAGTAGCTTTGAGGCAGTCCTGGGTACAGGCAGCCTTTTCCTGGGTTTTTTACCTGCCATTGGCCTTGATCGGATTCGATCCTCTGATTTTCGTTTCTATAAACTCGCTGCAGACGCTTTATCAGTTTTGGATTCACACAAAGGCAATCGATAAGTTGCCCGCTCCTCTGGAGTATGTATTCAACACGCCCTCACATCATCGGGTGCATCATGCTGTTAATCCGCAATATATTGACAAAAATCATGGGGGTACCTTGATCATTTTTGATCGCATGTTTGGAACCTTCGCTCCGGAAACTGATCCGGTGGTCTATGGAATTACGAGTCAAGCAAAAAGCTGGAATCCTCTTTGGTTGAATCTGGATTATTGGGTGTGGCTTTTCTCCGAGGTAAACAAGGCTTCGAAATGGTCCGATAAAGTAAAAATGCTAATCAAAGAGCCTGGATGGAGGCCGGAAGAGCTGGGTGGTCCATTGACGCCTGGCGAGGTTAGTGTTGCCAGCTTTCGCAAGTATGATACGACTATTCCGATGGGATTGAACTACTACGTATTGTTGCAATACATCATTGTCACTGTAGGGGCCACCTTGTTCCTGACTATCAACAGTCAGTTTGATTTGTTGATTAAGTCAGTAATTGCTTTTATGGTGATCATTTCTCTGATAAATCTTGGGGGCATATTTGAATCAAAACGATGGGTTTTGTATTTGGAAGTATTGCGACTAGTGGTGCTAACTGCCATGCTACCCCTGCTCATGCCTCAATGGGTATTGGGAGCCCTTGCCTCCGCCCTGATGGTGTTCTCATTGGTTTGGTTTCTGCAGTATAGAAATCAGTTTTCTGTGTCTTATTCCGGTACTGCAGCATGAGCGTTTGGAGCATACTGTATTGGTTGACACTAGTAACGGTGTTGGTCTCAAGACTGTTCCCTTCCCTTGCCTCAGCGGAGTACTTTAGCAAGCCTCTTCTGATGCCTTTTTTGATCATGATGCTGTTAAGTCAGGTAGAAACCAAGACTAAGCTGGTTTGGTTGCTGGTGCTCTCTCTGCTCTTTTCACTCTGTGGAGATTGCTTTCTGATGTTCAGCGGCATGCATTTTTTTGCAGCTGGTTTAGGCTCCTTTCTGCTGGCCCATATCTGTTACATTTATCTCTTCCTAAAAAGCGGTGATCGCAGCCCCGGGCACCTGATTCAAACGCCTATAAAGGCTTTGCCATTTGCCCTTTATGGTATTGGCTTGATTGCTTTACTCTGGACCTCTCTGGGAGTCTTGAAAATTCCGGTGATGCTCTATTCGGCCAGTATTTTGGGCATGGCTCTGACCGCTCTGGAGCGAGGCGGACGAGTCTCTTCAAGCAGCTTTCGAATGGTCTTTATTGGAGCCTTGCTCTTTCTGCTAAGTGACTCGATGATTGCAATCAATCGCTTCTATCAAGCCATTCCTCTGGCTGATATCTGGATCATGATTACCTATGGACTTGCACAGTTCCTGATCGTGAGTGGAATGATTCTATGGTTTAACCGTAGCCGCAAACAGTAAGTGCTTCAAAACCTAGGACATCAGATCAAAATCGCCTTGTAGTATCCGATTATAATTTCCAGTGCGCCACTTGCGCCTCAGATCACGAATAAGCGGAGATTTTCCTTGTTTGTAGCGTCGGACGATTTCCAGGTCCTTCTTTGTAGCCTTGAACCTACTCATTAAGTGCGGTAAGGCAATCGCTTGTCGATGGTCTTTTGCGTGTTTTGGAAGTAGTCGCACGCGCGCACTGGCAGCACTCTTACCTTTATCTTTGTTTTCTGACTTTTCCAGCAGGTGGATACCCTCTTCAGCCCTTAGAATTCTAAATGCTCCAAAACCGTTAAAAGACAATGCGACCACAAGGCGATCATCAATCTGATGTCGACCAAATTCGTGTATTGTCATGCTTCGCTTTCTGGCCCAGGCCAGGTACATGGCCTCCAAAGAATCTAAAAACTCCTTATGCTGAAACTCTGAGCTTATCAGCATGTAGGCGTCTTGGGCTTCTTCAGACTGGTACGACTGCAGGGCATGTCCCAGCAGGTGCATCCTATTTGCAAGCTGATTCAACAAATGTGGGTTATAATTTACCCGAACACTGTCACCGCCATTCAGCCGCTCAAAAACACTATCTATATTGTCGAATGTCTCCTGTACATTGTCAATAAATTCTAAATCCGAAAGGGCAAAATGCCGATCATCCCGGGACCAAAAATCGGCCTCGCTCATTTCCTCAAGAATGTCCTCCTTTTGTTCTTTCAACTGCAAGGCATTCACCAGCTGATGCAGGTCTTCACTTACATTCTTTAATACGACAAACTCCGCCAGCTCTCCATTAGCTTCAGCTACAATGTCAGTAAGAGATAACTGTTCGACCTTCTTTTGTTGATTCTCGATCACCTGCTGCTTCTCAGTCCAGCTTATCTCCGGTTCTTCGGCATCTATGAAATCTACCTTCAAGCCGCCTTTCCCATCGGCAGAGACAAAGAGAAATTGGTCTCCCTCCGGGAATTGATTGTTTACGATCGTGATGGCCAGAGGAGCCAGCAAATGCTCTTCGATTGCGCGTTTCATCGGTCGAGCACCCATGTCAGCCGAAAAGCCCTTTTCCATCAAGAACTCTGTTGCAGAATCTTCGATTTCAAGTGCCCACTGTCGTTGACGAAGACCTCGTCTCTTCAGGATCATTTTCAATTCTTTTTTGAGAATTTCCTTGACCACTGTTTTGCTAAGTGGATTGAAGGAAACGATGCGGTCGATTCTATTCAAGAATTCTGGTCTAAAGGTATTTTTCAGAGTCTTGCTTAACTCGGTCGTTGATCCGTTTTGGGCCCCATTGGTACTTGCAGTACCAAAACCGATGTTGCCCATGCTTGGTTTTCCTGCACCCAGATTCGAAGTCATGATAATTATCGCATGCCTAAAATCCACGAGCCTTCCTAACTGATCCGTTAGGCGCCCGTCATCAAATATTTGCAAGAAAAAGTCCCAAATCATCTGATGCGACTTTTCAAACTCATCCAGAAGGATGACACAGAATGGGTTTTCGCGCACCTGGTTTACCAGTGCCGTTCCCTCGGCATTATCGTTTCGATCTCCGAGTATTCTGGCCATGGACTCATAAGTCTGAAATTCACTCATGTCCAGACGAATCATCTTCTTAGGAGAATTAAAGAGAAATTCAGACAATGCTTTTGCAATTTCTGTCTTTCCAGTTCCCGTAGGACCGACAAACAAGAAGACTCCAGAGGGTTTGTCAGGGTCAGTCAAACCAGCCTTGATCATTGCTATGCGATCTACCAATGTATCAACAGCCTCGCTTTGCCCCATTACCCTTTTGTTAAAGAAGTTGCGAAGCTCAGTCAAATCTAGTCGCTCCCTATCATCCAATATACTTTTGGGTAATCCGGTTGAATTTGAAAGTGCTTCGACAAAATCAGAAAGCTCAATGGCTCGGTTTGTTTCTTTTTTAGCCTTTAAATGATTCTTTCCTTGCTTGAGGAAATCGATAAGCCTTCCGGGGCTCTGTTTATGCCCCTGATAATGATCCACTATCGAGGCCAATTCCGAAATCATTTGGGTACTGGCTTTTGTCCAGATTTTCTTCGGTGTATCTTTTTGTATCCATTGCATGGCAAGCCGTTCACTCTCCTCCTGACTAGCTTCAGAAATTCGAATCAACTCCACGATATCAAGCAATTGGGGCCGGTCTCTGAGGAGCTTCTCGAGAAAGCGTGGTTGTATCTCTCCAACGACCAGAATATCCTTCTTATGCAAGGCTGGCATAATCTGGTCAAGTATGCTGTTGGGATTACCTGTATAGCGACCCAAATAGTGTAAGTCTTGAAATTGCGGTACCGACCACAGCAGCTTCTTGCGACTTTGTAGCTCTTCCACAACATTCTTGACATTTCCTTCTAATTGACCGATGTAGATTTGCCCGGCCATCAGATTGACTGCGGGCAGATTACAAATCTGCCAACCAGCACGGTGCAAATCGCGGGATAGGCAATTGATCATAACTGACTTTCCGACACCGGATTCTCCAACTACCAAGACAGACTTCGGTTCATCCTGGTACAAATGCTGTTTTGCCTCGTCTAACATTTCCGTTATACGTGGAGTTACAATTAGATTTTCAGGCAAATCAGCTTTTTCCCAAAAACTGCCAAGGTTCTCCAGAATTTCCATCAACAGATCTATTTAATTTTCCGGACCGAAGTTAAGCATTTCTTACAATGCGTATTTTAGTCTAGTAGGCCATCAGGCGCTTTAGTTAATTTGCTATCCGGCTGAGGCTTGTCCCAGGCTATACTTTACATCTTAAGATTTAATGCTTTGATTTAGGATTTAATTTTCAAAGTGATTTGTATTAACGCCCAGAATAAATTAAATTGATACCAGGGACACCAATTTTCATGGCGGTATTTTTTGCTGAGTTTTCTTCACTCTCTAAAACCACATCTATGAAAATTCGTAATATTTTTCTACTCGTGGCTACAGTATTGCTGATAGCAAGCTGCCAAAAGCCAGAAGATAGTCCAGTGGTTCAGTTGCAAGCCGACCCATTTGAAGACTATCCATTTGTAAAGCATGTTTCAATTGCAGATTTTGCTGGGGACAACAGTGTTGTGCTTAAGATTGGCGCTCAAAGCCAGGAGGAGCTAGACGCATACCGACCGGAAGACTATATACTTATTCCGGAGTATGAGCACGCCTCTGAGCAAGCAAGCATAAGTTCAAGTAATGGTGGTACTGCTAGTCAAGCAGCATCACAGCCGGAAGGCGTACTGATCAAGATGGTCGTGGACAATCTGATGGATGGCGTCTATACTTTCAGAATCCAACCTCGGGATATGGAGGTGAATACTACGGGAAAAAATAATTCTGCGCCTTACAGTTTTGAAGTTCGTGATCAGTACATGGCAGCTTGGTGTGTTTCAGGTTCTTACTATGCTTACTACTATGTTGACAATACGTATAAGTACGCAATTTTCATGAAGCCCGGACAAGCTAGTTATGGACTGGACTACAATCAGCCTTATGTACAGCGGGTAGATCTCTACCTGTACGAAGATCCGGCATCCGTGCTGATCTATGACAAGGGGGTACAAACCCTGTATGCACTCGACTAATAGCCAATCCAATCCATACAATCTACATGGAGCCAGTACTGCTATCCAGCAGTACTGGCTATTTTATTTTTGCCAGTCGTCGGTCGTGTAGCTAAGACTATACTTCCTTCTCGCGCCTCGACTGGCAAAAAGATAGGCTCAGTCAAACCATCCATTACTTTGTTCCCAGGGCACTAGAGTTTTATCAATCGCCTGGCGAGCTTGTGTTCGGTACTTTCTGCAACGAGAAAATAGCTGCCTGCAGGAATGCCTTGAAGATTTAGAGAGAGCTTAGAGTTACCAGAAGGAACTTCATGGTTTTCGAAGAGTGTTTTGATTCTGCGTCCGCTCAGGTCAGTTAAGTAGATGTTGAATTCCTTTGCTTGATCCATTTGCAAACGTAGTAAGGCTAGCTCTGGACTAGGATTCGGAACTACTTGTATGCTGACATCTCCAGGTATCTGCTCAATCGCCTTCCTGTATTTCAGCTCTTGCAAGCTCGCAATTTCAACATATGCCAGATCATCTTTCACGAAATCTCTTTGTCCTTTCAATACTTTGAAATCGGCTTTGAAAGTTTGTCCTGTTTGTTCTCTAATCACTTGAATATGATATTCGGATTGCCAGTCTGCTGAAGCTTCCTTATTATCTGCCTCAGGTCCATAGATCAGACCACCAAAAGTGCCTTCCTTATGGTCGAAACTATTCATTTGTATGCCTTCAGAATCCAGCACGATAAGTCGATCTCCTTTCTGCAGCAGCTTTGCAGGGGTATCATCAATAAGCAGCGTAGCACAATTTTCCGAGGGCTGATGTTTCACTAAATCAAGCTGATCGCTTGACCTTGGGCCAGGATAAGAAAGGGTGAATGTTGGTTTTGTCAAAGCTGGATAGAGACAATAGGATAGCGTTTCGGGATTAAGCATCTTAACTTGATACCCTCCGCCGGGGACCATATAGCCTATACCATTGAAATTGATAGCGGGTATATAAGTGCCATTTAGATTCTTGACTTGGATGACACTATTTGTAATGCCGGAAAATATGGTGGAGGGCGCATACGTTAGCTGAGGATAATAGCCGATAAGATTCCAGCCTTCTTGAAGATCTATATGGTACTCTGAGGCACATTGAGACACATGCTCTCCGTGGATTTTTAGCGTTGCAGGATTCAACATGTTCACCATGTATCCTGATCTTACATCCCAGTCGCCGATGCCGTTGAAATCGAATGCCGGTATATAAGCGTTATAGAGATCCCGAACCTGTATGACATCGGATTCAATTTGTGAAAAGACTGCTTCCATCGATTTATTGTATGGTATGCAATTCGAAGAAATCATATTCCAGCCAGCAGTTAGTTCAATCTGCAGGCAAGGGCAGCTTGGATAATAGCCCTCGAGCGATTGTGAATCTAGTCCTTCAGGATCCAGAAAGCTACCAATTTGCAAGACGCCAAAGTTTCCACCGTTCCAATACCAGGATTTTGACAGACGTCCATAAACGACCTGGATTTCATCGGGTATCGCGCAGCGGTCCTGTGGGTAATCGCAATACATTGGTCCAAACAATTGACCAATGATTTTACCATCATTAAAGAGCGGGGATCCTGACGAACCTCCATAAACTACAGCATGACCATTGGGGGTTGCATCGAATTCGACCCCCCAAACGTAGTCGGATTTATCGTTTGTTCCACTGGTGGCGCAAAAGGCTTCAGACATAGGATCGATGGAGTAGGTAGAGACTTTTTTAGCATCTCCACGTGGATGATGTAAGGCATGTCCTCCGGCAATTGGTGATTCGGTGCGAGACCAGCCATTATAGAACACATCGATACCAGCTTCAAGGGGATCTTCCTCCAGCTCGAGTAAGGCAAAGTCGGTTCCAGTACTAAAGAAGATTCCTCGTCTTGCCAGCAGGGTTGCACCATTAGTACACATTAGGGATGGGCTTTTGGAGGCATTGGGGCACTTTTCGTTTTCATACTCCCAAAGGAAGGAGTAATTGTCCAGATAATCTCCGGGCGATGGATCACCAGAGAGGCTGAAGCCGCAATGTGCAGCTGTGAGGAAAAGAGGGGTGCAATCTCCAGAAGTATTCGCTATCAGTGAACCGGTGCAGAGCACGTTACCATCGACCAGGATTAGGGCAACGCCCTTTTTATGGTCTTGTGCATCATCTCCTTCGGGACTACAATTTACATTGACCATACAGTAATTGAGCGGATCATCATAGTTGCCATCGCCGGAGTCATAACCGGGTATCATCCGATAGCCCTGCACTACGTATGATAAGTCGAGTATGCCTTGCTTACGAACAGCCGCAGGTTCGTAATATTCCAGCACTATTTCATCAGTGTAGAGCAAGGTCGTACCAAAGCCCCTCTTTTCTTCGGGTGACTTACCTTTATTGTTCCTGGCGGTAAAACCACCAATTAGCTGTGAACCTTTGCTATCGTAGATATAGAGGCTACTTCCTGTAGGTAACCAAAAGTGATCGAACAAGAGATTCATAGACAGGCCTCCTGGGCACTGGATTTTCTGTGTCCAAATTGCATCACCATTTGGAAGTTCTGTCCAATGGCCGGATCTGTCCAAATTCAATGCAAGTGGATGTTTGTAACCGAAGCGGTCTGGCTTTCCTTCCTGCGCTGCCATGTCATCTTCCCGGTCGATTTGTTGTCGATCAAGTGGGGGCAAAACGGCAGTTGGTGTTTCAGAAAGAGAAAGGTGGTTTTTGAAGCTATATGGTTCTCCTCCTATGTTGAGTTGGGCCTGGGCTGCTGAAGCTGCGAAGAGCAGCAGCACTGCCAATATGGCTAGTCGAATGGTTCTCATTTGCTGGATGTATTTTGTTAATAGATTATTGTTTCTGTGGATGGTGGTCTTGTGTCACTGGGTGCAGTTAAGGATATAAAGGTCTTTTCTGGAGCGTAGAAGAGCGTCTCCTTACAAGATTGGCAAAGAGCGATCGAACAGCACCATAATTTGGCCTGTAGAACACATTGTCGGAGAAAATTCATTATCTGACTGCACATACCCCTGCCAATTAATTGTATGGAGACTGTTACTACTGCTTTGCAAGGCATAGCTCAATCTCGCAATTTTGGCTTTGGGCAATAGGGCCGTAACTGCGGAAGGTAATCTTGCTTCTTCAATGTATGGCAAATGCCGTATTACACTGGGTGAGGTGCAAGTTTAAGAGTGGGCAATGACATAGAGCTACAAAGCTCTATCCAGAATAGTTCTTAATATAGCACTATTTCTTGTGTTTGAGCTAAAATTAGCGTTGAGAATTGCTCTTTGTTACCAGATATGTTAGCGTTTTAGATAGCTTGAGCGATTAAATGGCCTCTATGTGCTTGACTGGTGCAAAATTGTCATACCGTTAAAATCCGAGTAGATCGTAATTGTTTTGCTGTGCCGATCAATGAAAGCCTCCGTTCTTTTTGCTTGGCCAAAAAGAACCAAAAACCCAAGGCTTTGGAGAATTTTGCTAAAATTTGGGCTTTCATGCCTAAATCATTTAAACTCGCCGATGCTCACTTCGAAAATTGAAACTTTGTGTTGGCTCAAACACAAATGATTTTTAACGGCATGAAAGCCCAAATTTCTTCACGCAAAATACCCCAAGGCCAGTCCTATTGTCGATACTATTTATGGACTCCACTAATCATCGAAAACCAACTACGGGAAACCAATGATGCAAAATAGCCCAGATGGAAGAGGAAATGCAGCTGCCAGACAGGCGACTGAGTGTGCCAGCGCAGGGGGCTCGACCCTAGGAGAGACCACTGCGCTGGATACACGAAGCGACTGTATGGTAGTTGCATTGGAACGGACAGCTGGAAGGGCAGTTCGCGAAGGGATTATGTTTCGCTCCAAAAAATAAAACTCGAATTCTAGCGTGTGAGAACCGGTGGCGTCGTAAAATAATGGCGGTAAATGCTTGAAATTGACGAGTATGTGCACCATCTTGGCTGC
Organism: Chitinophagales bacterium; assembly: GCA_020629005.1. Taxonomy (GTDB): domain Bacteria; phylum Bacteroidota; class Bacteroidia; order Chitinophagales; family UBA2359; genus JAHDDV01. The sequence continues at coordinate 6,508 of JAHDEE010000017.1, read as the reverse complement.
GCTTTTGTTGTGCTATTGGTGGACCGTATTGTCCCGTAATTCAATATTTGATCGAGATGTTTCAGCGGATAAATTTGGTGTTTTTGCTTGTTGTATTGTTGCTATTGGGGGCTTGTGGCGGTGAAGAGTCGGAGGAGCGATGGACCAGGGCTGGTAGAGCTAAGAAAAATGCGGCGCTTGAGGAGGCTAGAAGGGCCAAGGCGGAGGCTGAGAAGATATTGAAGGAGGCGGAAGAGGCTGCGGCGAAGGCCATAAAAGAGGCAAAAGCGGCGCAAGATGAGGCTTCGAACGCGTCGGAGGTAGAGGAGGTGCTTGATGAGGGGGCTGTGGTTGGTGCTCAGAAAACTTCTGTATTGTCTTCGGGTACGGAGGCTGTAAATGTGGCTGGAAAGTGGGATATGGTTTTTGAGATTCCTGGTAAGCCGCAGAAACGTTCTGTGCTGATCAAGCAAGAAGGGGCAAAGGCTACTGCTATGATGGGTGAGCATGAAGTAGATATTCATCTGGACGGATCTGCGATATCGTTTGAGATTCCACAGAAAACACCACTGGGTACCATGACCATTGATTACAAAGGTAATGTGCAAGGTGATGATATACTTGGCATTTTTAGGTTGCCGAGGGGGCCGCTATCGGGTCAGAATTTGCAGTGGTCGGCCAAGCGAAATTGATTTGTTAGTCTTCCTGTGCCATCGGAAGTGTAAAGTGAAAGGTAGATCCATTTCCTGGCTCTGAAGTTGCCCAAATTTTACCGCTGTAATAATCAATCACTTTTTGGCAGGTGGCTAGTCCGATACCGGAGCCACTGGTGTTTGGATTGTAGGCTCTGAAGAATGGGTCGAAAATCTTTTCCAGAATTTCTCCTTCCATACCGATGCCATTGTCTTTGATCGAGACTTGCACCTGTTGATCCTGAGCTGCCAGGTCATATACAATTTCGATCTCCGGATTCACCTCTGGATTCTTGTATTTGATGGCATTGGTGATGATGTTTTGAAATAATTGAACGGCATCGCTTTTTCGAACCCGAACTTTAGGCAGTGGCTTGGGCAATTTGAGTTCTGCTCTGCTGTCTTGCACCAGCAAATGAATGTTCTTGTTAACGATTTCCATTACTTCTTCAAGATCGAGGTCTTCTGGCTCGCCATCTTCGGCTCTACCCGCTCTGGCAAAAGCAAAGAGATCTGTGATGAGCAGTCGCATTTGAGCGGCCGACTCCTGAATAAAGGAGAGGTATTGCATAGCGGTTTCGTCTAGCTTTTCCTCGTAGTCTGTTTTGAGCACATTGCTAAAGCTCTCGATGATACCCAGGGGAGCTTTTAGGTCATGAGAGGCGCGGGAAGAGAAAAATTTCAGGTCGTCATTGGAGTTTTCCAGCTGCAATTGCGCTTTCCGTAGGTCTGTGATGTCTTCGCAGAAGAGGTAGAGTCCGATAACTTCTCCTTCACTATTTCTTTTTGGGCTCAAGCTTATTTGAAAATGCTGCGGTCGTCGTCCTTTTGGGGTGAATGGTGTTTCGAACTTAATCTCCTTACCTTCGAAAACCTGATCGAATTTTATCTTCACTTTTTTGAACAGCTCCTCGCCAATTACCTTAGTGACGGGGCTTCCCGACAGCTCGTGTCGCGAAAAGCCGAACCATTGCTCGTAGGTGTTATTAGTAAACTCATAGCAATAGTCTTTGTTGATTACCGCGATGCAAGAAGGTGAGGCGTCAATCAGTCCGGAGAGTTCTCTTTGCTTTTCTGCCATCAAATTGTTCATGTATTTCAGACTTTCTTCTTGCTGTCGGACCCGTTCATTTTGATGTCCCAGGTCAACAATTTTTTGCATGAGCGTATCTTGAATATGAGCGACATTGATGCTGCCATCACGTGCATAAGACTCTTCGAGATTGCTCAGGAAGCTGCTGCTTTTTTGGTGGTACTGCAAAGCTTCCAGTACTTTACTGGCAGAGATTTCCAGGCAATTTACCTTTCTGGAATTGAGATTTTTGGGCTGGTAATCCATCACACATACGGCGCCGATAACAGATCCGTCCTGATCTTTCAGCGGGACGCCAGCATAGAATCTGATCGGTTTACCTGAATTTACCAATGGATTGTTTTGCAGGGTTCTGTGTTGAAGGGTGTCTTCGATTAAGAGCGTGCTTTCTGCTTTTAGTGCATATTTTGCTAGCGAAAGACTCTCTTCCAGCATTTTGGGTTCGAATCCTACTTTTCCAATAACAAATTGCTTTTCGCCTTCGGCGATACAGACGTAGGCCATTTCACAATTACAAAGAGTGGCGAGAAGCAACATTTGCTCATCAAACTTCATTCTGGCTTCTTCGGTGTTCACACCGAATTTCGTTAAACACTTGTTAGCTTCAACAGAATCCTGCTGGTCAGTGCCCTTTTTTGCTTCTTCCATTACCTTCATATTATTGCTAAGACAAGTTTCAGGCCATAGTGGAAGTAGTGAGTATATTACATTTTGTTTTCTTCCCTACAACCTTGGGTCTACTTCTTCGCTTTCTAATGCGAGTACAGCAAAAACAGTTTCGTGCACTTTTCGCAAGGGATCTTTCTGCACAAATCTTTCCAGAGATTCCAGTCCCAGTGCAAATTCGCGTAATGCCAAGGAGCGTTTCCTGCTGAGTCCTCGTTTTCGCAGCTGCTGTAGTAATTCCGGATGATCGTAATCCGGTCCGTAGATGATTCGTAGATACTCTCTACCTCTGCACTTCACGGCAGGCTGCAACAACTTCCCTTTGGTATCCCGACTTATGAAGTTCATTGGTTTTACAACCATGCCTTCTCCTCCAGCATCGGTCAACTGGTTCCACCAGCTGATTGCGGAATCGATCGATGATGGCTCATTGGTATTGACTATCCTGAAGGGGGTTTTGTGCCATATGTCTCCTGCGCTCTCTACAATGTACTGAAGTTTCTGCATATGCCACTCATGGGTTTTGTCGCTATAGACCTGGCCCTCGGTAGCTAGAATATGGAAGGGGGCAAGTTTGAAGTCCTCTACTGAATTCATCGGCCAGCAGTATTGCTGGTAGGCAGTTACGAATTTGTCGGCAGCCTGTGCTCGGTATTGATAGCGATCCAGCAGTTGCTCAACTCCTTCGATTCCTCTTTGCTTTGTTGTACTCAGCTCTTCCAATGCTGGTGAAAGTGCATGTTGTGCGGCTGTACCTACTGCCGCATATTGGTCTTGCAGCAGACTCTGGGCTTTGGCTGACCAAGGCATCAATTCACAATCGAGACAGATCCAGTCTGTATTGAATTGTTGCCACACCTGGGCCTTGTTTAAACCCTGACGTACTTTCTCCAGAAAAGACTGCTCTAGTTCCTTTTGATTGTAGTTAAAGAAGTTTCGTCCGGTTCTGGTATAGCACTTTCCGAAACCATCACTTTTGATTCCGAAGCGTTCGAGGGCTGCCGCTTCATCTTTGCAGATCACCAAAACTGCCCGGGAACCCATATGCTTTTCTTCGCAGATCAGCTTTTCGATGCCTCGTTTACGATAGTATGCAATGGCCTGTTCTGGATGTTCCAAATATCCATCAAGCTGGGAAGTCTCGCAGGGAGACATAGTAGGAGGTAGATAGATTAGCCATTTGGGATTGATGGCAAATCGTCCCATGACTTCCAATGCTGCTATGGAGTTTTCTTCTCTGATGGTGAGATTACTCATCAGACTGGTTTGAACAATTCGTTTTCCTATTACATCTTCAATGTCCAAGAGGTTGTCGTATTGGTCTTTTTTCTTTGGCTCCAGAGGTCGTCCGAGATCGGCATAGGTTTTTAAAGCCGGGACAGATACCACTTCGTCTTCGGGGTAGCGAAGGGCAGTCAATTTACCGCCAAACACGCAGCCTGTGTCAACATCCATACATCGATTGACCCATTCTGCATCGTAGACGGTTGTATGTCCGAATACCACTTTGGCTTCACCGCGATAATCTTGTGTCCAGTCATATCTTTCGGGGAATCCGAAATCATCGACATCCCCTGTTGTCTCTCCGAACAGACAAAATGAGCGTACTGCTCCTGAAGCTCGTCCATGCATTTCCTCTCTTAGCCCTGCATGGCTCACGACCAGCTTTCCATCATCAAATACATAATGGCTAATCAGGCTGTAGAGGAATTCCTGAACTTGTTTCAAGAATTCTGGGCTTTCCCTTTTCAACTGCTCAATGGTTTCGGGTAGTCCGTGGGTCATCCCTACGTTCTTGCCTTTGAGCCATTTGAGCAGTTTTGCCTCATGGTTTCCTGGTACGCAGAGAGCAGTACCTGCATTTACCATACTCATGGCCAATTTTAGCACTTGTGGGGAAGCCGGTCCACGATCTACCAGGTCTCCAACAAAGACTAGTGTACGTCCGGCTGGTGGGACCACTTGTAATCCACAATTTTCGGCGTTGGCCTTTGGGGCTTCTTGCACTTGGTAGCCGAGCTTAGCCAATAAGCTTAGTAATTCTTCGTAGCAGCCGTGCACATCGCCGACGATATCGAAAGGGCCTTTCAGATGCTTTAGGTTGTTGTACAGCCTTTCTCTTTCGATACTTTGTACGGCATCTACTTCTGCCTCACTACGCAGGAAATGCATTTTGCGAAAGCCTTCTCGCTTGAGTCCACGCAGAGATTTTCTTAGGGATACTTGTTGTTGCCTCAATACATGGCTGCCCATTTGTCGGTCTTCGCGTAAGGCATTCCGGTCTTCGCACAGACGCATTGGCATATCCAAGACAATCAGACTTGGGAGCACATGGTAGCTTTTGGCGAGTTGAACAAGTCCCTTCCTGGAAGCGGGTTGCACATTTGTTGCATCAACCACCGTTAGCAATCCGTTTTTGAGTCTCTTGCCTACGATGTAGTACAGTAGGTCAAAGGCATCCTTGGTTGCAGCGAGGCTATTTTCATCATCGGACACTATGGCCCGGCAGGCGTCAGAAGAAACGACTTCGCTAGGCAGAAAGTGTTTTCTTGCGAAGGTGCTTTTACCTGATCCGGAAACACCCATCAGTAGTACGAGTGAGACTTCTGGTAGTTTAATCTTCATGTTGGAATATGGCCATTTGTGATGGAGCGCCAAGGTCTTGTTCAGGCTCTCCGATTTCGTGATAAGTTACTTTGTAGCTGTTTGTTTCTGCTACCCGATCCCCCCATGTTTGGAACTCTTCTCGACTCCATTCGAACCGGTGATCATCGTGGCGCATGCTGTTTGGGTCCAGATTTTCGAACAGCGAGTTGTACTCCTGGTTTGGTGTGGTAACGATAACCGTTTTGGGTTTTGCGATTTCAAAGACCACCCGCTCCAGTGCTTCCAGCCGATCTTCTTCCAAATGCTCAATTACCTCAACCAGCGCTGCTGCATCATAACCTTCAAATCTGCGATCACGGTAAGTAAGTGCAGACTGGAAGAATTCGATTTTTTCTTTGATCCTCGGGGAAAGATTTTCCCAGTGTAGTCGGTCTTTGGCTTTGTTTAGTTCTGAATAGGAGATGTCAGTACCTGCAATCTTGGTAAATTGCTTGTGTTGCAACAGCAACTTGATCAGTTTGCCTTCTCCGCAACCGAGGTCTATCACGCTGCTCGCCCCGCTTTTTACAAGCTTTTCGCAGACCAGGTTTAATCGCTTTTCATGCAGCGTTTCTTTTCTGATCTTTTGCTCCCGTGTGGCAGCTTCTTCCTGCGTAGAATCCTCCGAAGATTCCAACTCTTCCATTGCAAGTCTTGACAAGCTTCGGAAATTCTTCAGGTAACGTCGGACGATTTGTTCGCGATCCGGATGCTCCGAAAGCCAGCCTTTGCCTTTGTCAAGTAGTTTTTCAATTTCTGCTCTGCTTACGTAGTAGTGTTTGTCATTATCCAGTGCAGGCAGTAGCACATAGAGATGCGCCAGCAACTGTTGTGTGGTGATGGTGTTGCGCAGCTTAACTGTATAGTATTTGCTATCTCCCCATTCGGGAAATTTCGTGTCAAGGACATGCCTTTCGAGCTCGACCTTATAACCGAGGGGTTCAAACAGCTTTCGGATCAGCAATTCACCTCCCTTTGGCGCTGCAATGACAGCAATGTTGACTTCGAAGGGTAATGCAACTTCGACCAATTCCGGTTTGTCCGTGCATTTGCCGTTGAGTGCTGTCGAAAACGCCCTTGCAATGGCAACGCTCATGAATGAGGAAGCTACGAAAGGGCGGTCGTTTACATAGTGGCCAAGGGCGAATTTCTTTCCTGCCAGGTTTCTGGCGCCTCGCACCATTTTGATGCTGTCTACATCAAGCAACAGGCAAATGCTGGTGCGTTCTTCAGTGGCCTCGGGATAGAAGATATGGGCTTTGCCATGTGATAACTTGACTTCCTGCAATCTGTTGGGATGTTTGTGTAGCAGGTAGCCGAGGTCGGTTGCTGGTTGATGGGTGGTAGTGATTTTTAGGAGCACGGGCTATGGATTATAGAGCAAAGAGCAAAGATACGGAGCTTGGAGTACAGAGCAAAATTATTGTGTTCG
>JAHDEE010000214.1:8255-10468 GCA_020629005.1 Chitinophagales bacterium | reverse complement strand
ACTGATGACTTTGATGATGAAGACATCGTAGTGATCACACCAGAGGATAATACGATTGATCTTGATTTGACCAAGACCTCCAATGCGACTCAGGTTGATGTAGGTGATACATTCACTTATACACTCAGCCTGGCTAACTACGGTCCTGGAAATGCGACTGGAGTTCAGGTGACAGATCAGCTACCTGCTGGTGTAACTTACATTAGCTCAAGCGGCAACTATAATCCTGGAACTGGCCTGTGGTCAATTGGAAATGTAGACTTCGGTCAAACTGTAACACTCGATATCGTGGTAATGGTGAACGACATCAGCTCGCCTATCGTGAACACGGCAGAGGTGACGGCAGCAAATGAACCGGATGTGGACAATACTCCGAACAACGGAGATGACACAGAAGATGACCAGGATGAGAATACTGTTTACCCTGTAGATGCGCCGGTTGTAGATCTTTCATTGACTAAGACAGCCAACATGACACAGGCTGGATTGGGTGATGCATTTACTTACACCTTGGCAGTTACTAACAGTGGACCGGATGATGCGACTGGAGTTCAGGTTACAGATATGCTTCCAGTAGGAGTTCAATACATTAGCTCCAACGGAAACTACGATCCTGGAACTGGCGTTTGGAATGTTGGCTCTGTGCCGAATGGTCAGACTATGACCCTGGACATACAAGTGCTAATTGTTTCGATTGCAGATCCGATTGTAAACGTTGCAGAGATTACCAACGTGAATGAAGGAGATGTCGACAGCACTCCTGGAAACGAAGCAGAAGAGGAAGACGATCAGGGTAATAACACGATCTACCCTGAGGTTGCTCCACTGATTGATCTTGATTTGACTAAGACTGCTAACGTTTCAACTGCAGCACTTGGAGATCAAATCATCTACACACTTACTGTGACCAACAGCGGACCTGATGATGCAACTGGAGTATCTGTACAGGATCAACTGCCGTCAGGAGTTCAGTACGTAACTGCTAACGGAAACTACAGTGCAAGCACTGGAATCTGGTACATCGGGGATATTCCTAATGGTGGTGTCGCTACCATTGCCATTACGACTGTAGTAGTCGATTTGGCTGGTAACTTTACCAACGTTGCCGAAATCTACAGCGCCAACGAAGAGGATGTGGATTCGGTAACTGGCGATAACGGAGGAAGTGCTGATACAGATGACTTTGATGATGAAGATACCGTTACTGTGACTCCTGAAGAGAATACAGTAGATCTTGAATTGACCAAGACTTCAAATGCAGCTCAGGTGGGCGTAGGAGATAGCTTCACATACACCTTGAGTCTCGTTAACTACGGTCCGGCAACTGCTACAGGTGTAGAAGTTACCGATATGCTACCTGATGGCGTTCAGTATTCTACTTCGAATGGAAACTACAATCCAGGAACAGGATTGTGGTCCGTTGGAACTGTAGGTGTTGGACAAACAGTAACATTGGACATTCAGGTAACGGTTACCAACATAGTCGAGCCAATCGTCAATACTGCGGAAGTGACGAATGTCAACGAACCAGATGTAGATGGAAGCCCGAACAACAATGATCCAACTGAAGATGATCAGGATGAGAATACAGTGTACCCTGAGGATGAACCTGTTGTAGATCTATCCTTGGTGAAAACATCGAATGTGGAGCAAGGAAGCGTTGGAACAACCTTCACTTACACACTCGCATTGACGAATGACGGTCCGGATACAGCTACTGGAGTCGAGGTGACAGACATGCTTCCTAATGAAGTGCAGTATGTCAGCTCTTCTGGCAGCTACAATCCATCTACAGGCATCTGGTCAGCAGGTACTGTGCCTGCGGGTCAGACGGTGACTTTGGATATCGTAGTCATGATTACCAGCATGGGAGATCAGATTGTCAATGTTGCTGAGATCACTGCAGTGAATGAAGTTGATGAGGACAGCGATCCAAACAATGGTGATCCTACTGAGGATGATGGTGATGATAACATCATCTATCCTGAAGATGAAGCCCTAATTGATCTTGATCTGACTAAGACGGCTAATGTGACTTCAGCTACCTTGGGAGATGAAATTATCTATACGCTGACTGTGTCTAATTCAGGACCAGATATGGCTACAGGCGTGGCGGTTACAGACAACCTCCCATCTGGAGTACAATACGTTACTTCAAGTGGAAACTACAGCCCTGCAACTGGCATCTGGTACATCGGTGATGTTCCTGTTGG
>JAHDEE010000214.1:0-8155 GCA_020629005.1 Chitinophagales bacterium | reverse complement strand
GCTGAGGTGCAGTACATCAGCTCCAATGGAAACTACAATCCATCTAACGGAGTGTGGTTTGTTGGAACGCTCCAGGCAGGACAGACGGTTACTTTGGATATCGTGGTTGAGGCACTAGGCTCTGAAGAGGCATTTACAAACGTTGCTCAGGTGACAGCAGTAAATGAAGAAGATACGGATAGTACTCCTGCCAATGATGATCCTACGGAGGATGATCAGGATTCAGATACGATCGAAGCTGGAAGTGATCCTATAGTTGACCTATCGCTTGAGAAGTCAGCTAATGTCTCAGTTGCAGCGAACGGTGCGAACTTTACTTACACACTAGCAGTGACTAACGCTGGTCCTGATACTGCAACAGGTGTGGTAGTAACTGACCAATTGCCAACTCAAGTACAGTACATTAGCTCTAACGGAACCTACAACCCAACCAACGGTCAGTGGAGCGTAGGAACACTACAGGCTGGACAGACATTGACACTAGATATAATTGTCGAAGTGTTGGATGATTCTGCTCCAATTGAGAATACTGCTCAGATTACTGCAGTGAATGAGGTTGATACAGATAGTACAGCAGGAAACGATAATCCTGCAGAGGATGATCAAGATATGATAGTTGTAGCAGCTGCAGATGAAGATGTGGCTGATGTCGATCTTTCGAAAACGGCTAGCACTTCTACCGTTTCTGCTGGAGAGCAATTTACCTATACTATCAATGTCAGCAATGCTGGTCCTGATATGGCAACTGGATTGACCGTATTGGATGAACTTCCATCTGGTGTTCAATTCGTGACTTCAAATGGAAACTACAACCCAGGTACAGGTATCTGGCTTGTCGGTGATCTTGCAGCAGGTGGATTTGCTTCGCTGACAATCACTGTAGAAGTGATTGACATAAACGGTCAGTTTACCAATATTGCTGAAGTTGAGTCGCTGGATCAAATAGATCCGGATTCTCAACCAGGTGATAACAACGGTGGTGAAACCAATGATTCGGATGACGAAGACATTGTAATCGTAACCGCTGAAGAGCCACTCGGAACTATCGGTGACTATGTATGGCATGATGATAATCAGGATGGAGTCCAAGATCCTGGCGAAACAGCTCTAGCAAATGTTACGGTTACATTGACTTACCCTAATGGAACAACAGCTACTGAGACTACAGACGCCAATGGCTTCTATCAGTTCACAGAGCTACCTGCTGGAAACTACATCGTCACGGTTGGAACAGGTCCAGATAACTGGTCATTGACTACACCAAGCATTGAGTTTGTGACTCTTGCCGCTGGACAGAACTACCCGGATGCAGACTTCGGATTTGATGGTCAGGGTGAATTGGGTACGATTGGTGACTATGTATGGTATGACCTTGATGGTGATGCAGTACAAGATGCTGATGAGCTTGGAATACCGAATGTAACAGTAACATTGACTTACCCTGACGGTAGTACAATCACCGACGCAACAGATGCTAACGGTCTGTACTTGTTCGAAAATCTACCTGCTGGAAACTACACAGTTACAGTAGGTACAGGACCAGAAGGATATACACTGACGACAATCAACTTGTACACCGTACCATTGGCTGAAGGTCAGGATTACTTAAGCGCTGATTACGGGTTTGAGCCTGTAGAATCTACGCTGACTCCTTGTGATACGCCTGAAGATCTTTGTACTGCGGTAATGACCACATTACTTGTTTGTCCTGATGAATGGGCAATCGGTCCAGACTATGAAGTAACTGATATAGGAGTCTTGTTCGATTGTAGCCTGAACATCGTAGATGGCTGCGTCGAGTATACACCACTGCCAGGCTTTGTTGATATGATGGAAGAAATGGTGATTACAGTTTGTAATGAGGTGACAGGTGATTGCTACGAATTCTGCTACAACATTTGGGTAGGTGATTGTGAGGATCCGGGTACAGGTAATAACTCGATTCCGGATGCAATGGATGATTCATTCACCACCCCATGTAATGAGCAGATTACAATGGACGTATTGGCAAATGATACTGATCCTGATGGAGATGCCTTGACGCTGTGTGGTTACACACAGCCGTCTGGCGGATCTGTAATGCAGTCTGGTTCTTCACTAGTCTTTATGCCTAATCCAGGATTCTCCGGCTCAGTAACATTTACTTACAATGTCTGTGACGCTGAAGGAGTTTCTGACACAGGAATCGTTTCACTCGCAGTTGAGGGTTGTAATGAAGGACCGAATGCAGGCAATGATTCTGCAACAACTAGCTGTAATGAACCTTATACACTACAGGTATTGTCGAATGATACAGATCCAAACGGGGATGTGCTCACAATCTGTGGATTTACACAGCCGAACAGTGGTTCTGTAATACAGGGAGGAAACAGCTTGATCTATGCTCCGGCAACTAACTTCAATGGTCTGGTTACATTCACTTACGAAGTTTGTGATCCTAGCGGACTGTCCGATCAGGCTACCGTTTCTATCATGGTTAATGATTGTAACGACGCTCCGATTGCTAATGACGACACAGCTTCTACTTCATGTGGATCTGTAATAATCACAGCGATCTCGAATGACTCTGATCCAAACGGTGACAACCTGGTGATTTGCGATTACACGCAGCCTAGCTCAGGAAGTCTACAGCAAGTTGGAGGAAGCTTCTTGTACACTCCAGTAGAGAACTCTCCAGCGGTGGTTACCTTTGAATACACTTTGTGTGACGGAGGACTAGAAGATTCAGCTACAGTCACGATCAACGTTGATTGTGGTGCACCTACCAATAGTGACCCAGTGGCTACCGATGATAATGTTACCACAGACTGTTCTGCAGTAACCATCAATCCATTGAGTAACGATGCTGATCCTGAAAATCAGATAATGACAATTTGCGGATTCACTCAGCCGGTGGTTGGTGCAATTCAGCAGGTAGGAAACAGTCTGATCTACACTCCTGTAGAAAACTCACCTTCAACAGTGAGCTTCATCTACACGGTTTGTGATCCACTAGGTGGCGAGGCAATGGCAAACGTAACAATCGCTGTTAACTGTACTGAGGAGCCTACGAACACAGCTCCAATTGCTACTAATGATCTGGGAAGCACCGATTGTGGTCCTGCCACACTCAATGTGCTGAGCAATGATAATGATGCGGATAATGATCAATTGAATGTCTGTTCAATTACACAGCCTTCTTCTGGCTCTGTAACTCAAGACGGAAACACTTTGATCTTCACTCCGGCACCGAACTCACCGTCTGTTGTTTCCTTCACATATACAGTATGTGATGGCAACGGTGGTGAAGACACTGCAACAGTTACAATGACAGTTAGCTGTTCAGAACCTACGAATACGATTCCTTCAGGAACTCCGGATATCGGAGGAACTGGTTGTAATCCTATTACACTCGATGTACTTGCAAATGACTCTGACGCAGATGGTGACAACCTCACCATTTGCGGCGTGAGCCAACCACAGGCTGGAACAACCATGATTGCAGACAATGGAATCATGTTTACCCCGGCTACGAACTCGCCATCAGTTATCAACTTCACATACACCGTATGTGATGGTAACGGTGGAGAAGCTACCGTTCAGGTTACAGTTACTGTAAACTGTGTTGAAGAAAACAATACTAATCCAGTTGCCAACAGCGATATGGCCAGCACCAATTGCGATGCTGTTGTTATTGATGTGGTAAGCAACGATTCTGATGCAGATAATCATCCTTTGACCATCTGCGGTGTTCAGCAACCTTCCGCTGGTACAGCACAGATTCAGAATAATCAGATTGTGTTTACACCTTCTACTAGCTCACCTTCAGTGGTGACATTGACTTACACAATTTGTGATGGTCATGGTGGAAATGCTTCAGCTACAGTTACAGTTATGGTCGACTGTACTCAAGAAGGCAATCAGCCTCCTGTTGCAGTGAACGAAACCACAGTGACAGACTGCGAAACAACTATCACAGTAAGTCCGTTGAACAATGATTCAGATCCTGATGGAGATGTCTTGATTGTTTGCAGCGTTTCAGAGCCAGCAAATGGTACTGCAGTCCTTATGGGTAGCAGCATCATGTACACTCCAAACGATGGCTTCTCAGGTACAGAAACGATTACCTACGAAGCTTGTGATCCAAGCGGCGCCTCTGCTACAGCAGTGGTTACCGTTACGGTAAATGAGTGTTCAGATATTCCTGGCCCTTGTGAGTCTGAAACAAATGCTTGTGTAGCTCCAATGACTCCGATCGAACTATGCGTAGACTTCTGTAATCTAACCAGCGAAGCATCAATCACAGATGTTTCTACACTGTTTACTTGCAGCATACAGTCAATCGAGCAAAACTGCTTCGTATACATTCCGCTTCCAGCATTCGAAGGATTGGAAACAATCACCGTTACTGGTTGCGATGAGTTCGGAAATTGCGATACAGCCGTAATTTACGTTACCGTAGGAGATTGCTCAGGCGGTGCACCGATTGGACCTGAAGGCGATGGTACAGGCAAAACAGGCCCATCAGACTCAGCTCCAAGATTAAACCTTGAAGTACCTACGGGAATTTCGCCAAATGGTGACGGAATTAACGATAGCTTCTTCATAGAAGATTTGAAGACTAAAGTCCAATCTGCTTCATTGGAAGTATTTGATCAGGATGGTAACCTGGTATTCCAGGACGATTCTTTCCACAATGCAACCGCAGGGTGGAACGGAATCAACAACATTACCGGAGCTCCGGTAGCATCAGGATCATATTACTTTGTGATGGTAGTTAAAATGGACGGTGAGATACAAGCTATGAATGGATACCTTAACGTGGAATCCAGGGATTAGAATTGATTAGACGTTTAAAAAGAAGGCCTCCCCCCGCATTGCGGGCGGGAGGCCTTCTTGCTTTTACACCCCTCAAGAACCCACATTGTGCTCAGCTACATCCCATTGCTCAGGCCCCATATTGCCTTTTTCTTTTCACTTAGCCGAAAATGACGTATTTTCATTAAGGGATTGGGAATCAATAACTGCCTGATTTTGACGCCGCCAGAAATGATTTAGACGAGGCATTTTTGACAGCACCTTGTTGGCTGGTGGAGAAAAATAACGATGGACAAAGCATCTATAGCAAGTCAAAATGGACTTTATTGATTATCTATCCCTAAGGCAGGCAACCACGATATTCCCTAAACCGTTCATGATATGGTAGATCAATAAGGTATTACCATGGACATAGCCCACAGAGTAAAAATGAATGAGCCACTCGAAGAGCTGCTAGCAGGCTGTATAAGAGGCGACAGAATTTGCCAAAAAGAACTCTACCAAAAGTACTATGGTAAGATGATGGCTGTCTGTTACAGATATACCAACAATCGCGAGGACGCTAGGGACATCTTCCATATTGGCATCATGAAGGTCTTCAAAAACCTGCACAACTACCAGCCTTCCAGCTCGCTTGATAGCTGGATACGAAGAATCATGATCAATACCGCGATTGATCACTACCGCAAACACAAAAAACACAACAACGAAACCGACCTGGAGTATGCTTCTAATACTCCTATGAATAGCCACATTGTCGAGCAAATGTCTGCAGATGAAATACTCAAGCTTGTACAAAGGCTCTCACCGGGATATAGAGCAGTATTCAATCTTTATGTGATTGATGGATTTACGCACAAAGAAATTGGGGAAAAACTTAATATCAGCGAAGGAACCTCAAAATCTAACCTCTCAAAAGCCAGAGCAAAATTGCAAACCTGGATTTGTGAAGAACACGATGCAACCCACCGCCTAAGAAGAACTAAAGAGGAACGCTAACAACTAATGGCCGAAAGAACACACAACCTGTTTGACGATAAAGTTCGTCGCATGCTCAAGGAGCACCAAATTCCATATGACCCACTGCATTGGGCTATTATGGGGGCAATGCTCGATACCCTGGGGCCTCTTACCCTGGAGGCCGAGAGCCATGATTTTGACCTAAGTCTCAAAGACCAACTTCATAACCATCACCTCCAGTATCAATTAGGAGACTGGGAAATGATGGAGAAAATGCTTGACGCTGACCTGTCCGCTATAGACCAAAATACAGACTTCGATGCGAGTATAAAAGATAAGCTACAAGAACATCAGCTTAGCTCCAGTCCATCTGACTGGGCCATCATGGAATCTATGCTCGATACTGACTTGTCACAAAGTGTCAATCAGGACTTTGACGGTCATGTCAAATCGCAACTTACCGATCACCAACTCGCTTATCAAAATGGCGACTGGGAAATCATGCAGGATTTGCTTGATTCTGACGAAAAAGTAGTTGCAGGCTGGTGGAATTCATACAAGCCTTGGGCAGCCGCAGCTATTTTGTTGTTGGTTTCACTGAGCACTGGTCTATGGTACACAGCTAAGGATGCCCTTGATACAAGTGCCTATAACGATGCAACAATGGTGGAGGCCAGGGCAAATGAGAAATCCGCAACATTGCCTGCTGTAAATCAAAAAGCACAGCAGCAGGAATTGATAGCACCCTTTGCAAATACGACCAATAATTCCTTGGCGAATAGGGCGAATGCAAGAGATACAAAGAGCACACAGCCGGCAGCAGATCAGCCGAACACTGCCCTTGCTCCGAAAACCCTCGCGTCTATAACTAACGATGATGTACGGGATGCGGAAGACCAGAGACATTCTGCAGAGAAAGTATTACAGGCTGCTAAGAATAAGGCTAAGACGCTTGCTACTGAGTCTCCGGCTTTATCTGTAAATACCCCGCAAGACAAGGCACTTCTATCAACCAAATCATCAACCGCTATCTCGGCACTCGAAAAATCCAATAAGCCTGCTCTTCAAACTAATGCAAACGATTTTCTCAATCTGGATCGGAGTCAAAGCGATATCCTTATCACCTCTGGCAGTGATCTGGCAACAAGCAATGTGCAGGAAGTCTCGACTCTAAAAACACTGGCATTGGCATCCCTAAAGGAGCAAACGATAGAAAAGAACATTGACCTTGCTCAAAAGTCTGTCTTGAGCGAAGGTATTTTCTTACCCGAAAGTGTGTCCAGAAAGAAAAACCGCATTTCATACACATTTGGCCTTAGGGGCAGCTATCTTACAGAGTATGACTATGATCGCCTGCAATTGGCAACAGGCTTTGGCTATAGCAGAATGTTCCACAAAAATTTCTCTGTCTCAGCGGGAGTCAAATATGCGCAATACTATTGGCGGGCAAATAATATCTCTAGGCTGAAGATCGAAGAGAAAATCAATGCCAATGCACTGGGACCTAATGATAACCTGTCAAGGGTAAGCGAGACGCAAGGCGATGCCCTGACTGGTTTTCAGGCCGAATTTGCCGCCCTCGAAATTCCGGTAATGCTAAATGTACACTTCCTTGCACGACGCAAATTCTCCCCATTCATTGGGCTAGGGATCAATACAGTCGTACCTGTAAAGCAATCCTTTGCTTATGATTATTACAGTGATGTACCCGTGGCAGTAAACATTGTCAATGGCAGTGAAAGCGCAGATTTTGTTTACAATTTCCAGCAAACGGATCTTGCACAATCTACCGACGAGCGAGTCTTTAGTCCAACTAGTCCAGACTACCAAAGAACAACTGACACTCGAGCTTTAAAACCCTATAGTGGAATCGTCAACTTTGAATTGGGCATCGACTACAAGATCTCTGACCGCTGGGGCCTTCGCCTGCTAGGTACCTCGCAGTACAGCATGTTCGCACATCAGGTGGATCGCCACACCAGCAAATTCAACGAGAATCTACACAGCCGCATCAATACCTTTGGTGGCGAAGCAGCTGTCCATTTCAACTTCTAATCTCACTGCCAATAGGCCTACTTAGAGCACACTAAATCTCAAATTCAATTTTTTGAAGCGAAGCGAATTCCCTTCTGGAAATGGCTTGCCCGTGCTCCGTTTGTACTCACTAGCCATCTGCCTGTTCATGATCTGGCCCTGTGGTCTCTCCGTAAACTCCGAGCCCCCATGGCCAGCCATTCACCACGGCAGCTGGCCAGCTCATACCACTTCGCCCGCGGCTATTTTGCACCTGCAGCCCATCCATCATCAAAGTAAACAGCGCCGGCGTCCCACCCCTGCAAGTATTCTAGTGCTGCGTAAACAAAGTTCGTGACACCTTTTAGGAGCTTATCTTTTTGTC
>JAHDEE010000213.1 GCA_020629005.1 Chitinophagales bacterium | reverse complement strand
CGGGGCTATTTTGACACCGCCTTCCCACGTAGCAAAACAGCAAGAAAATCCTTGATGCGCAATGCAGCCATTCACAATCTTAATGGTAAATTTGCGCCTTAATTGAAAACACCCCAGTACATGCGTTCAACCATCGCTATTCTCTTGCTACTTCTGCTTTCCGCTAAGTTGACTTACTGTCAAATATCCATAGATACGATTCAGGTAACGGCCATGCAGGTGCCCCTAAGCATTAGCGAAACAGGCAGAAATATTTCTGTCTTGACTGCCGGGGACATCAGCGCTTTACCTGCGAACTCAATCGATGAGATATTGCAAACGATTCAAGGTGTGGAGGTCCAATCCCGCGGAGGATTTGGGGTACAGGGAGACATTTTATTGAGAGGCTCCACCTACACGCAGGTGTTGATACTACTTGATGGCATGCAGATCAATGATCCGCTTACTGGCCACTTCAACAGTTATATGACGATAACACCAGCAGAAATTGAGCGTATCGAAATTCTTCGGGGAGCTGCGGCTGCCATGTATGGCAGTGGAGCCGTTGGAGGAGTCATTAATATCATTAGCAAGACCTTCGCTGCTAATCAAATTGGAACGAGTTTTAGTGGCGATCTGAATTATGGTGAGCACAAGCTGATCCGGACACAACAGGGATTCCACCAGAAGCTTGGCAAAACAAGCCTGTCAGGTGGTTTTTCTATGAACCAATCCGCTGGCGAGCAGATCCAGGAATTGGAAATTGACAGCACGACGATTCTGGATTCCTACCACAATTTCTTTGATCTGAAGACAGTCGGTTTCTCTGCGGCTCGAGAATTGGGAAAGCAGTATACCATCAGTCTGCGAAGCGCCTACGATCACCGTCACTTTGGGGCAAGGTACTTTTACACCAGCAGCCCTTTTGACAAATCTGAAGAGACTGTAGCGAATTGGTGGAATCAAATTCAATTGAAGAAGAGTAGCGGACTCAGGAGCACAGATGTGAATCTGGCCTACAAATACAATACAGATCGATTTGTCTTTAGTCCCGATTTCGCGTCTACTAATGTGCACACCAGTCAGCTGGTCAATTTTACTGCCAATCATCTTTGTATTGTCAATACGAATCTAAGTGTCAAAGCTGGATTGCAAGCAGATCGAAGATCAATCGAAAGCAATGATCGGGGCGATCATGAAAACTTCCATTTTGGCGCCTATGCCATGGCGGTCTATCGACGGAATGCCTATAATCTGAGCCTAAGCCTTCGGGCCGACTACGATGACAATTATAAATTCGAGCCTTCCCCACAAGTCAATTTCTCTTATGTACTGCCGCGATTGGTCTTGCGGGCTTCAGTAGGGAGAAGCATTAGAGCTGCGGATTATACAGAGCGTTTTGTCTCCAACAATCTTACGGATTTGACTCCCGGCAGAAGCCTTGGGAATCCTGACCTGGAAGCGGAGCGCTCCTGGTCTGAGGAACTTGGATTAGACTATCAAGCTAGCAAAGGACTCAAGTTGAAGGCAACAGTCTTCGCCCGGCAATCTACCAATTTGATCGACTATGTTTCCACCAATCAATCGCAAATTGGTCAGGTAAGTGATATTGGTAGTTTGCAAGCCGGTGCCGATTATTTCTTTGCGCGTAATATCTCAGAAGTGGGCACCAATGGACTGGAGCTGGAAGCTGACTTTCGGCAAAAACTAGGAGGGGATCGTCTATTGGCAATTAATTTGGGTTATACCTTCGTGAATACAGAGAACGACCAGGAAGTGGTTTCTGTGTACATCTCCAGTCATGCAAAGCATTTGCTAAGCAGCAGACTTAGCTTCACCGGCAAGTACCTTGATCTCTCCTTTACCAGTCTTTTCAAGCAGCGTCAGGAGTTACTTGCTTCTGCGATCGATACTAACTTGTCTGACTCTTACTTTGTTTGTCATTCAAGAATTGGATTGAATTTGACTGAGCAAATTGCTGTGAATTTTCAGATTCAAAACCTATTCGACGAAGCGTACCAAAACATCCTTGGAGCGAAGATGCCAGGTCGTTGGTTGATGGCAGGGGTTAGGTGGCGTTTCCTCTAATCGATACTATTTATTGATTTCACCAATCAGTGAATACCAATCGTCGAAAAAAGGGGGCTTACGAGATTGCGCGAGCGATGCTGGTGCAAAATAGCCCCGGGCGTCGCGGAAATGGGGGGCTTGCAGGCCGTAGCGAATGCCAGCCAATGGGGGCTCGACCTTTGGGAGAGACCACAGTGGCTGAGCATGAGCAGGCAGGCAAGCCCTCCATTGCAGCAGAGCACGGGTCATGCGTTTCTACGGCCGGGTTTGTTTCGCTCCTGAAAAATCAAAAGCATGTTATTGTGGAAGGCTTATAGATTTCGGCGAGACACGAGTTCAAGAATCAGCTTTTCTTCGTTGGCGAGCACGTATTCGACGCGGGTAAATCCTACCCGATCTTTGTAGGTGATCAGGTTGGTGTTGAGTCCTCGGGGTGCTTCCAGTTGACCGATGATGCTTACGTTTTTTGTTTTTTCGTCGAGGGTATCAATGTTGATGATTTTGCTGGTGTAATCCAGTGCCTGGCCGGTTTCTTTGGTAGCCAGTGATTGCAATCGGATTTTGCCTTCCCAGTTCTTGTTGGGAGCAATGGGGAAGTGGATTTCGGGGTAAGCGCTGAACTGTGTGAAACGCTGGTAACGAAAATTGAAGGTGGGAGGGTGGAGGCAAAGTCTTAATTGATTTTCGATAATTCCTGTTGGCATTTTGGTGTTCGGCTTGCCTTGAATCTCCCAGGTCATTTTGTTTTGCTGCATCATGATGCGCTCATCGTGAATGGTAGCTAGAAGGGTGTCGACACTGAGCAGTTCGTTACTGGGATTAAAGAAACTGGCAGAGAATTTCCAGACCGTTCCGGGTCGGTAGATGGGCTTAGGAACTTCGTATTTGTAGGGTGTGATTTTGGAAAGTCCGAAGATGAATCCGATAACGAGCAAGGCTCCAATCAGGATAAGTCCTGAGAAAAAGCCGAGAATCTTCAATGCATTTTTCATTCGCTGCTGTCCTTTAGTGCGCCTGTTTGATCTGGCAAAGATAGGAAGCTTCCGGCTGAAAAGGCCTCAAGATTCCGATCCGATTCCGTTGACTGCCAGCCAAGCCATCATGCCCATGCCGAGTTCGATTGCTCGTTCATCAACCATAAAGGTTGGAGTGTGCACTGGCGATTTCCAGCCTTTTTCGGAGTTGCCGGTCCCCAATCTGTAGAAGCAGCCTCTGGCGATCTGAGAATAGTAGGCAAAGTCCTCGGCGCCCATGCGCATTGGGATATCGACCACATTTTCCTTTCCGAGGTATTGCTCAGCGAGATTAGCGCAATGCATGGTTACTTCCTCGTCGTTGATCAGGAAGGGGTAACCAACGTTGATTTTTAAATCGCAGCAACCTCCAAAGGCTTTGGCAACATTCTCAGCGGTCTCTTTGATAATTTTGTGCGCTTCGAAACGCCATGCCTCGTTCATTGCCCTAAAGGTTCCTTCAAGATTAACCTCCATAGGGATGACATTGTTGACTGCTCCCCCTGCTATTTTTCCAAAACTTAAGACGCAGGGTGCGGAAGGATGTGAACGGCGGCTTACGACATGCTGCAAGGCTGTGATGATGTGCGCGCTGATGAGAATCGGATCGATACATTCCTGTGGCATGGCAGCATGGCCACCCTGGCCGCGGACCCGCAAGTACAGTTCATCCGCTGAAGCCATCGACAGTCCCGGACAGAAGCCTACTTTACCCACTTCCAGAGAAGGCAGCACGTGTTGCCCAATGATGGTATTGGGTCTGGGATTCTCCAGAACTCCTTCCTTGATCATCACTGAGGCGCCGCCTGGAAACTTCTCTTCTGAGGGCTGAAATATTAGCTTGATGGTGCCTTCAAATTCGCCTTTCATTTCCTGCAGTACTTTGGCGGCTCCAATCAGGCAAGAGGTGTGTACATCATGTCCGCAAGCGTGCATGAGTCCTTCTCGTGTTGACTTAAACGGCAGGTCGTTTTCTTCCAGAATTGGTAAGGCGTCCATATCCGCTCTAAGGGCAGTCACTCTGGAGGCGGGGTTTTTTCCTTCTATGAGTCCTACTACACCTGTTTTGGCCACATTTTCCTGGTAGGGGATTCCGTATTCGGCCAGCTTTTTCTGTACCAGCTTAGATGTTTCAACCTCATCGAATGCCAGTTCCGGGTAGGCGTGAATTTTTCGTCTTACATCCGTAATCTCAGCTGCATAATCGTTGGCGAGCTTCTTTATTCTGTCTAACATTCTGGTTCTTTTGTATTCGGCTGTTGGAGAGAAGGATCTGTTTTGGAGAATTGGTTTTTACCAGTTTCCCTGCTGCATCAGTTTGGTGATATTTACTTCCTCGTGCACCAGATAGGCCTGTGGAAACTCCTCCTTGATTTCTTTAAGCATTCTGTATGCCTCGTAGCGCTCCTTGAAGTAGCCTGTCCGCAGCTTGTAATAGGGTTGCTGGAAATCAACATCTGCGCGCAAATCTCGAAAGTTTTGCAGGAATTTTGATTTGGCTTCGTATACTACTTGTCTGTTGGTACTGTTGGCCATTTGAATTCGGAAAACGGAAATGGCCGGGTTGCTCGAGTTCATATAGTAGTACCTGCTCATTAGTAAATCTATAGGTCCTTCCGTAGAAATTCGGATATCTCCATGTGCCCGGATGGTACCGCCATTTGTCGTGCTGCCGAGGTGGTTACTGCTCTGGGAGTTGGTAGCCGGTTCGGAGGTATGATGAATACCTGAGGAGGTACCAGGATGCGGACCCGCAGGCTGAGCGCTAAGTCCCAGGTTAAACAGCAATAGTGCTATCAACAGGCTATTTAGTTTCATTTCAGTGATTTGCTTATGATTCAAATGCAAAAAGCTGAGCAGCATTACTGAGTGCAAATCGGCTTGCCCCCGCTTCCTTCAAAATTCGGGCCGCTCCGTATCCATCTAACTGACCACTGGCCTGTAGCCCGATTGTGTTTGGCAATAGGTTTCGAAGCAGTTTGATGTGCTCAGGTCGACTGGTCTCTTTGTATCCAGAACCGACCTGGACAAAGTCAACCTTATGCGATACACAAATTTCGCAAATTCTGACAATTTCCTGCCTGGAGAGTACTGCACATTCACAAATTACCTTGATGCAGAGCTGTTGTGACTGAACAATTTCAGTACAAAGTGCGATTTCTTTCTCTACATCTGTCCATTTTTGGTCCTTTACGAGGCCATGATTCAGCATTAGGTTGATTTCATCTGCTCCTGACTGAATGGCCTGGATACATTCTTGTGACTTAACAATCAAACTGTTATGGCCCAGGGGGTAGGCGACGCTTGAGACAATTTTGGTCCCATTTTCTTTTAAGTGAGACTTAGCTTGCCCAATGTAGTAGGGGGGGATACAAACTGCGCAAAAGTCGTGAGAAATGGCCTCCAAACAGCGTCGTTTTACGTCTTCAGCATTAGTATTGAGCTGTAGTTGGGTAAGTTCGATAATTTTGGAGAGCTCTTTGTCTTGTTCTGACATACGAAAATTGGATTCTGACCGTAATTTATTGCAACCCTTGTGTGTTTAGGGCTGTCCTGAAAAGGCTATTAGTGATTGCTGGTCTTTTGGGTAGAACGATGGCTGTGAGAATTTATGTTAAAGGACTTGACTTAGCGGAAAACGAAGAAAAAATAAGCAAAAAAATCGGCAAGGCTAGTGCATCTGGAAGGTGCAAGCTCTATAATTTCTACCTTTGCAAACTGAATACGAGGCACAAACTTATTTTATGAAAAATTTCACTGTATTATTCACTCTGCTGTTGTTGCTGGTTTCATTCGGCAATTTACAACTAAATGCTCAATGCGATGAGGATTTGGTTTTTGAGGTAGTAGACCTGTTTTGCGAGGAAACCGGCGATTGTCAGGGTTCTGACTTCAGCCTTACAATACGAATCACTAGTGGTGGGTTGCCACCTTTGATGGTTTATGTCAATGATGAGCTGTATCAGACTTTTGAGACTTTTGCGGATTATATTGACATATATGGGATTGAGATTCCTACGGCTTATACGATTCGCGTAGATGATTCTGATGATTGCAGCTATGAGGTTAGCGATACGCACACCTGTTTCTTATTAGATCCTAGTTGCAATGATGGTTTGTTGTCTGGTGATGAGCTACGAACGGACTGTGGCGGTAGTGCCTGTCCTGGTTGTCTACAGGTGACTTATGCGGTGTCATGTGACGATGTGGCGGGTCTTCCCGAGATTACCTATATTTTCCCTGAAGACACGGAGCTGCCTGTTTGTTATTTTGGCAATGTCAACAACTCTGATTATTTCGATTTGCAGGTGTCTCATACTTATCCTAGTGATAATGAGCAACCAAATCTGCGGGTGATTGACAATGCTGGACGTATCGCTGTGATCACTGATCCACTGATTCAATGTACAAAGCAGAGCGAGCAGTTTGAATGTCCGGAAAGTAGTGATTTTGAATTAGTCAGAGAGATCATTTTTAACAATAGCACGGAGACCTACTATTTAAAACTTGACTTGAGCTCCGGCGAACCACCCTATCAGATTACTGATGCGGAATCTTCGACTGATGATGTTCTGGTTTACTATGATATGTACACAGAAGAAGCCGTGCATTATCTTGGCCCTTTTAATTATACCAAGAGTCTGTTTGTGACCGTAATCGACGGGGCCGGATGCGAAATTGATGCTTTGGTATCTATCGGGGATACGATCACAGAGTATCCGATTGCCAATGAGTTCTTGTTGCCAGAAAATGCTTTCAAAGTATTTCCGACGATGAGTTCGGATTTGGTCAGTCTAAGTTTGTATTTGTCTGATGTTGCTTTGGTTTCAGCTCGGCTTCACAGTTTGGATGGACGAGAAGTAAAAATGATCTGCGAGCAAGAGCAATTTGTTGGTAAGCAAGACCTGGATATTAGTTTGGCGGATTTGCCATCAGGTCTCTATTTGCTGAATGTTCAGGTGAATGGTGTCTCTGCGGGTAGTAGGCGAATCATCAAGCTTTAAGTATAGTAGCCACGATACCTGAAAAGGAACAGAGTGAAAATGCAAACAAAAACGGCCCTCCAGAGCGATGCTCTGGGTGGGCCGTTTTTCAATAATAAAGCTAAAACTATTTTGGCGGATTGGCTAATGCTTGATCAAGAGGCTGATTAGGCTCCTTTACCGTGACATTGCTTGTATTTCTTGCCGCTGCCACAAGGGCAAGGATCGTTTCTTCTCACCTTTGGTGCTGAGCGAACCGGCTGCAAATTCTTCTGTGGTCCAGAAGTTCCAGAGTTGGCTCCACCTGAAGCAGCTTGACCTCGATTCGAAGCCGCAGGCTGTCCTTGTGCCTGAGGGTTGCTAGATCTGCTGGTTTGCATCTTGCTCATGTCCGTTTTTCTTGGCTTCTGAGCTTCTTTAACTTCCGCGTCCTTTTCTAGTGGAATGTTACCTTTAAACAGGAATGACACCACCTCTTTGTTAAGTTCGCTAAGCATGTTCCTGAAGATCTCATAACCTTCGATCTTGTAGATCAACAGGGGATCTTTCTGCTCGATGGAAGCATTTTGCACAGCAGACTTGAACTCATCCATCTGACGCAGATGCTCTTTCCACTCTTCATCCAGGAAGCTCAACAAGACACTTTTCTCAAAGGACTGCATGAGGTATCTACCTCCCGAATTGTGCGCCTTTTCCAGATTTGAAACAGAAGGCATTCTTCGCATACCATCCGTAAATGGAATGACAATATTCTTAACGGTTTCTCCTCGCTCTTCGTATACCTTCTCAATCCACGGCCGGGTAAGTTCTGCAATTGCATGGCTTTTTCTTGTGTAGAACTCCTGGGTTTCGTCGTACAAACGGCCGGTGAGTTTCTCCACATTGCCCCCTTTGAGTTCGCTAGCGGTGATTGATGTATCAATCGCGAAGTAGCGAATGACATCCATCTTAAAGTCCTCAAATTCTTCTCCGTTGCGATGAAGGGAAATCAGTTCTTCGCAAAGTTCCCAGGTCATGTTGCTGATATCAACAGAGAGTCGCTCACCCATCAATGCGTGTCTTCTTCTCTTGTAGATAACCTCGCGTTGCATGTTCATGACATCATCATATTCGAGCAAGCGCTTCCTTACTCCAAAGTGGTTTTCTTCCACTTTCTTTTGCGCATTTTCGATGGATTTGCTGATCATTCTATGCTGGATCACTTCGCCATCATCCAGACCTATTCGGTCCATGACTTTCGCGATTTTTTCTGACCCGAACAGTCGCATTAAGTTGTCTTCCAGAGAAACATAGAACTGCGATGATCCCGGGTCTCCCTGACGGCCAGCACGACCACGAAGCTGTCTGTCTACTCGTCTTGATTCGTGTCTCTCTGTGCCAAGTATGGCAAGGCCGCCAGCTTGTATTACTTCCGGTGAAAGCTTGATGTCTGTACCACGACCTGCCATGTTGGTGGCAATGGTGACCATACCGGCTTGCCCGGCCTCAGAAACAATTTCTGCCTCTCTTAGGTGATTTTTTGCATTCAGTACATTGTGTGGTATATTTTTGCTGTCGAGGATCCGGCTTAGCAGCTCGGAAATTTCGACCGAAGTTGTACCCACCAAAACCGGTCGACCTTGTCGACGCAATTCTTCGACTTCTTCGCTTACTGCATTGTATTTTTCTCTCAATGTTCTGTATACCAGATCATCTCTATCATCTCTGGCGATCGGTCGGTTGGTTGGGATTACCATGACATCCAGCTTGTAGATTTCCCAGAACTCTCCTGCTTCTGTTTCCGCCGTTCCTGTCATACCAGACAGCTTGTGATACATTCGGAAGAAATTTTGCAGCGTAACCGTGGCCAGTGTTTGAGAGCCTGCCTCAACCGTTACTGATTCCTTAGCTTCAATTGCCTGGTGTAGCCCGTCGGAGTACCTACGCCCTTCCATAATACGTCCGGTTCCTTCGTCAACAATTTTTACTTTGCCGTCGAGTACTACATATTCCACATCACGTTCGAAGAGCGCATATGCCTTGAGCAGTTGATTTACCGTATGTAGTCTCTCTGACTTGATGGAGAACTGCTGCATGGCGTGATCCTTAGCCTTTAGCGCTTCTTCCGGGCTAAGGCTGGTATCTTTATCGATTTCTGCCAGATCACCACCAATGTCCGGCATCATGAAGAAGTTTCGTTCTTCACCTGCCTTGGTCAAATAATCTATTCCTTTTTCAGTCAGATCAACCTGATTGCTTTTCTCATCTATGGTAAAGTACAGCGGTTGATCACATTCGGGCATTCGCTTGTTCTGCTGCTCCATGTAGAGATTCTCCGTATTGAGCAGAATTTGCTTGATTCCTGGTTCGCTTAAGAACTTGATCAGCGGTTTGCTTTTTGGCAGTGAGCGATATGCTCTCAAGAGTGCGAGTCCACCTTCGCCCTCTTCCGTTCCTGCATCCCCGGCTTTGATTTTTTGTTTTGCCTCTGCAAGGTATTTAGTGGCCAGCTGTCTTTGTACACCTACAAGTTGGTGTACTCTTGGCTTCATGAGTTCGAAGGTTTCCTGGTCATTGTTCCGTTCCACTGGACCAGAGATGATGAGCGGTGTTCTTGCATCGTCGATCAAAACTGAATCCACCTCATCGATCATTGCATAGTGATGCTTGCGTTGCACCAGTTCGCTTGGATCTTTGACCATGTTGTCTCTGAGGTAATCAAAGCCAAATTCGTTGTTCGTTCCGTAGGTGATATCTGCTCTGTATGCTTCTCTGCGTTCTGCTGAGTTCGGTCGGTGAAGATCGATGCAATCTATTGTTAGGCCAAGGAAGTTGAAGATCGGGGCCATCCACTCACTATCCCTTTGTGCGAGATAGTTGTTGACGGTCACCACGTGTACTCCCTCTCCTGCAAGTCCATTCAGGTAGGCAGGTAAGGTTGCGACAAGTGTTTTACCTTCACCCGTTGCCATCTCCGCGATCTTTCCCTGGTGCAATGCCAGACCACCAATTAGCTGAACATCGTAATGGACCATGTTCCAGGTAATTTCTCCACCTGCTGCGGTCCATTGATTTTGGTAGATCACCTGATCTCCTTCGATACTCATGTGTGCGCGATCTACAGAGAGGTCACGATCCAGTTGGGTGGCAGTGCTCACCATTTGGCTGTTTTCTGCGAACCGCTTGGCCGTTTCCTTTACAACTCCAAAGGCTTCCGGAAGAATTTCGTTAAGCACCACTTCTAGTTCCTGATCCTTTTCTTTGGACAGCTTGTCGATTGCGGTGTAGATATCTTCCTTTTCTGCAGGATCCATGTCGATGCGATCCTCGACTTTCAGTTTTAGTTGGCGTATTTCTTCATCAAAGCTCGCAAGTCGGCTTTTGATGATATCGCGAAATTCATTTGTTTTACCTCGAAGTTGGTCATTGCTTAGACCTTGTAATCCTTCCCATGCTTGATTGATTTCGGTTACAATCGGGCTTGCGGCTTTAATATCTTTTGTAGATTTATCGCCGAAGAAGGTTTTGATTATTTTTGAAACGAAAGACATCTGTT
>JAHDEE010000016.1:40361-52041 GCA_020629005.1 Chitinophagales bacterium | reverse complement strand
TGGTGGAGAAAAATAACGATGGATAAATTATTTCTAGCAAGTCAAAATGGACAGTAATTGATTCTTTCTCCCTTAGTTTAGCAATACTGCTATTGGGTCTGGTCGTGTGTCTTTGTCATTTTGAGCGAATCCGTCGATGCTGATATTTCCGAGCGCAAGCATTCCCGCCATGTGTGGTGCGGCCATTGAGGTGCCGCTGAGAGTTGCGTAGCCACCGTCTTTGTAGGTTGATTGAATGCTTACTCCTGGCGCAGCAAAATCAACTGAATTTCCGTAGTTGGAGAAAATCGCGAGCTTGTTGTCTTTGTCAATAGCGGAGATGGTGTATACATTGACTCCGCTAGCGCGAGGTGGTGAAAAGTAGTCGGTGTCCATTGCATAGTTACCTGCTGACATTACGACTTGAATACCTTGTGCTCCTGCTTCTTTGATGGCGCGGTCCATGATAATTGAGCGTCCGCCACTAAGGCTGATATTTGCAACATCTCTTGGGTTTCCATATGCGATTACATGTTCTACTGCCATGAGCACTCTAGACATACGACCTCTTCCATATTTGTCGAGCACTCTCAAGGCTACAACAGTTGCATTTGGTGCTACGCCTACAACGCCCAGGTGATTGTCTCTCGCTGCGATGATACCTGCCACGTGTGTTCCATGTCCGTGCTCATCATCAGGGGAGAGGTCGGCAGCGGTGCCGTTTAGGTAGGATACACTTCTTTGCTTATCCACATTCAAATCAGGATGATCCATATCAATACCAGTATCGATCACCCAAACTGTTTTGCCTGTTCCGTCTTGGTGGCCTACTTTTTCCACTCCCCAGGGAAGTACCTGAACAGAGGTTCCTTCTGCTTCTCCAAGCGTGAGCGAAGCGGCGTCGCCTCCCATGGCCTCAACGATATCTTCTCCAGGTAGCAGACTTGCCTCTTGCTCTGCTTCAACTTTCTTAATGCGCGGGTCCATAGCTAAGGTTTGAGCTTCTGCGATGGAAAGTTCTGCGGCGAAGCCAGGGAAAGAGCGTGCATATACTCCAGAAAGTGTGGTTGTGATTCCGTTATCTGCAAGAATTTTGGTGGCTGCTTGCTTGACTATACTTCTGTGCTCTGCGTATGGCAGGTCATATAGATTGTTGTCTGACTTAGCAGTTCCGTCGTCCAGTAGTACGATATAGCTGCCCGGTATGGTATTGTTGCTTACCAGGTCATTGCTTGATTCAGTGCTGTTGTCGGTAAGGAAGCTTTGGTCCAGTGCAATTTCGTCTTTTGCACAGCCGACTAAGGTGAGTACTAGTATTATTAGGATTGCGATTCGATTAATCATGACCTTCGGATTTATTAGTTTGTAATTGTTAATGGTGTCCTGGTTAGGGAAACCTTGCTTGCTGGTGGATTTGGTTTGGATGGTATTGGTTAGATACTTATCCGATGCTTGGTTAGCTGCTTGCCGGTGGGATTGGAATTGTGTTGTTCACAAATGCAAAGCTCAAAAATCGTAGTGTTCGTTTGCGTTTGTATTTAGACTAATTCAAACCAAGGGCCAAAAAGTGGCGGGTGGAAAAAGAAAATTATAATAGCCTCTATCTAAGTGATTTAGCCTCTGAAGATTTTTCGAGAATTCACGCCCTTAATTATTGCACCACTTTCGTCTATGCGAAAAAATCCTGAAATTTAATACAGCAGTGAGTGACTTTTGTTCCACTGTTTTTGCGCAAGTGTGTTTCCAAAGATGGTGTCTCGGCCTGGAATGGTAAGAAAACGGACTGATTTCCTTAGAATGCCTCAAAATGATATAAAATCCGGACTTTAAAGTGCACAAAAAGCTATGTGAGCAAGTGTAGGGTCAGTTGGAGTTTGTCGGAAAAACTGTAGGGCTTTCGTAGATGATTCAGCCAAAGGATGTCATGAATTCAGGTAATTGTAGACATTTGTGGGGCTAAGTGCTTGATTGGCAGTCATGCAGTAGGGGGCCTGTACGTGTAGGGCCTATTACAAAGTCTGTCGTAGGGGCATGGCGTTCAAAAGATCGGTAGAGTGTTGGTAGTGGAGCGGCATTAAAATGCTACAAAAAAAGCCCGATACAAGTTTGTATCGGGCTTTAGTTTTTGAAATGTAGGTAAAGCTTCTCAGTTAGTCGAGCTTCTGAACCGCAGAGTAGTTGATCTTAAGCGCTTGCACCTTTCTAAGCTCCTGCTTAATATCTGAAACGATACCCATGGTTACATCTTTATCGACCCTGAGCGATGTAGTCAGTGAGCCGATCAGATTCTCATCTACTTTGGATCTTTCCTGCAGGATGAAATCTCTGATATCCTCTACTTTATCAGCGATACGGTCGTTTAGCTGTATTCTTGGGGCTGAACCGTACTTCTGTTCATGATTTGTGGTAGGGGAACCTACATATATGTAGTTCACGAGAGATTTCTTCTCCAGTTTTTGCAGCTCAGTTGCTTTTGGATAGGCAATCTGTACCATCAGCTCAGTTTCTCTCATTACGGTGGCCACCATAAAGAAGAAGAGCAGGATAAAGATGATATCCGGTAGCGAGGCTGTTGAAATTGCGGGGGTTTCTTTACCTCCGTCTTTTTTGAACTTGGACATCTATATAGATTTAAAATTCAGCTTCTGAAATAAGAATCGGGTACTGCTTACTTAGCTGCAACCTGTGGTCTTCTCCTAATGCCTGCAATGGCAACTGAAATTTGCTCATCGCTGCATTTTCGAGTATTTCCCTGTAGGCTGCCATTAGTTCGTCATATATGCTGATGTAAAACTGGTACGAGGTCTCTCGTTTGTTTTTCAGCGATATGACCGCCCTATCCGGGCTAACCGAATAGTTGCTTTTGCTTCCCCAATTGTTTACATGTTGTTGTACAATACTCTTCAATTCTTCGGTCCGAATCAGCTCGTTTTCTACAAGTAATTCGTTACGTTGGTTGATCAGTACTTTCAACACATTCCGGTCATTCTCGATGGTTTCCTCTGCTGCTGGGTCCCAGGGCGGCAGTTGCGCCTGTATTCCCTCATCCGTATTAAAGGTGGTCACTAACAGAAAGAAGACCAGTAACAGAAATGCAATGTCAGACATTGAGCTTGCATTGATCTCCGTCGCTTTACGTTTTTTCATATTCAGGACTTTTGTGGATAATGCTTGAAATTAGCCTATCCTAAAGTCCTTCCTGTCAGATTCCTGTCAAATCAGGATTCTCCTCCTCCGAACTCTTCCGGTTCAGCTTCGGAAAGCTTCAGCGGATACGTTTTCACTACTGTCTTTTGCTGTTCTTTAGTCAGGTCTTGAAAGTCCATTCCAAAGTTAGAATTAGCGAATTCGTTTCTCAGTTCGTTATAACCACCTCTGATTTCGTTCAGAACCTGAACGTACATGTCATAAGTGGTACCTCTATCGTTTTTTAGAGAAACGATAGCATCGTTTGGGCTATCAGAGAAATTCGGATCTCTACCGTTGTTGTTAACATGCTTTTTGATCAGTTCTCGTAGGTCTGTCACTTGAAGTGGTTCTCCCTTGACGAGTAGATCGTCGCGTTTGTTAACAAGGATATTGAGTACGTTTCTCTTGTTTGCCTGTGTGTCATCTGGTGGTTCGTCAGATATCGGTGGCAGGGTCGAAATGATCCCTTTATCGATATCCATCGTGGTGGTCACCAGGAAGAAGATCAGTAGCAAGAAGGCAATGTCTGCCATTGAGCTTGCATTGATCTCGGTGGATTGTCGTTTCTTTCTCTTGCCCATATATGACTACTTAAAGAGATTGACAATTTCTAGTACAACCCAGGAAATCACTCCCAGTGCCATAAGCCCTAGTGCACCGTTGACTCCAGCCGTAACCATTTTCATCGTTCCTGGCGTGAGCCAGCTATACTTGGCAGTTTTGAATACGCCTGTAATCTCGCCAGGGGCCATGGAGTACATGATAAACATGAACAGCAGCACACCGACAATCCCTACAAGGCCTTTCCAAGATTCCTTTATATTGGTGATTGAGTGAAAAATGAAGAATGCTACAGCCAGGAAAAGTCCAATAGCTATGAGTAGCAGGGCTCCATTGATCCCCAGATCAATTAAAGAATTATCCATTTTTCGGTCTTTCTTTTTTCTTTTGAAAAAGTAAAATTAGCTGGCCTTAGTCTCTTTTGGCTACTCCGTACTTGCTTACGAGATCGACCAAAGAGATGGAGGCATCTTCCATGTTGTTTACAATACTGTCTACCTTAGAGACGATGTAATTGTAAAAGATTTGAAGAATAATCGCTACGATAAGACCGAATACGGTAGTCAAAAGTGCCACCTTAATACCTTGGGCCACCAGACCTGGAGAGATATCACCTGCTTTTTCGATGGCATCGAATGCCTCGATCATACCAAGTACCGTTCCCATAAACCCAAGCATCGGAGCGAGAGAGATGAAAAGTGAAAGCCAAACCAGACCTCTTTCCAGACGTCCCATTTGAACAGATCCATAAGATACGATTGACTTTTCTACACCTGCAGCGCCTTCATGCACACGATCAAGACCTTGGTAGAAAATGCTGGCAACAGGTCCACGAGTTGACTTGCAGACTTCTTTTGCTCCATCAACGTCCCCATTGCTAAGTCTCTCTTCAACTTTTGACAAAAGTTTGTTTGTGTTGGTAGTTGCAAGGTTGAGGGAAAGAATCCTTTCAATTGCGATAGCGAGACCGAGAATCAAACAAAGCAGTACGATCCCCATGAATCCGGGGCCACCATCAATAAAGTATCTCTTGGCAACTTCGCGGAAACCTTCGCTGGCTTCTCCTTGAGCCATCAGCCCAATATTTGAAGTGCAGAGCACACCGAGTGAACAAATAATCAAAGCTGAAAGCTTCTTCATTAGAAAGGTATTTAAGTTAGTTAATGTTGTATTTCTCTTTCCGGTGTATCAAATATAGGCTCCATGCGACACAAAAAAAGGCGTGAATTTACATCCGTGGCGTTTTTGCAATAGTGCCTATCAAAAATCTGCGGTGAGGGAGGGATTCGAACCCCCGGTACCCTTACGAGTACACATGCTTTCCAAGCATGCACCTTCAGCCACTCGGTCACCTCACCAAAAAAGTATGCGCCTATATCCGTAAAAATTGCGAATTATACGATAAAATCAAAAAATTCTCAGGACAAGTTAGTAAAAAAAAGGCAGGGGGGACAATTTGGGCAATCTGCATCGCTAGCCGCTCATTATCAGGACCATTTCAATCAATAACAATTGCCTTTTAGGGCTTGTATAATGCTGATTTTATTGCAATTGTCCTGTGTTAGCGTCTATTCGATTTTAAACAAATTCAGTGCATTTTTTGTCGTTGCTTCAGCAACTTCCTGCAGGCTGCATCCCTTCACTTCTGCCAGCCGTTCGGCCACCTTGATCATATAGCTTGTTTCGTTTCTTTTTCCTCTATAAGGAGTAGGCGCAAGATAGGGAGCGTCGGTCTCCAGCACCAGATGCTTCAGTGGTACTTCTTTTACCAGCGCATCGACCCCGCTTTTCTTAAAGGTCAGCACCCCTCCTAAGCCCATTAGAAAGCCGAGTTCGATGACTTGCTCTACATGCTTTTGTGTGCCACTAAAGCAATGAAAAATCCCTCTTAGACTGCCATCCTGAGCCTTTTGTATTTCCCTGATCACATCATCCATTGATTCACGACAATGCAAAATGATCGGTAGATCAAACTCCTTTGCCCAGGAGATTTGCCTCCTAAGCGCTTTGAATTGCTCGGACTTGTAGGTCAGGTCCCAATGATAGTCGAGACCACATTCTCCAATCGCACAAAAGCGCTTTTCATCATCCTGGTTACCTGAGCGCAAATGTGCCTCGATGGTATCCAGTTCCTGTTCATAGTTCGCTTTTACCGAGCAAGGATGTAAGCCCATCATTGGGTAACAGACATCAGGGCGAAGATCTACTAATTCGTACAAAGAGGAAATAGAAGTCGTGTCAATGTTTGGTAAAAATATTTTACCGATACCAACATCCAGCGCTCGATCAATCATCGATTGACGATCCTGATCGAATTGCTTTACATACAAATGTGCATGAGTGTCTACAAACATAAAGGGCTGCTGTTTAGTTGCGCTGCAATGATAGGAAAAACTGTCAAGAATCCTGTCCAATAAGAGCTGACTGCTGGATACAGACAACTGGCCTTTTAAGCATAAATAGCTTAAATTGCAGTATACTTCACTAAGTAAAGGCACATGTCCACACAGCGCAAATGCTTGATCTCAAAACGCTCGATAGAGAAAAACTACCAGGTGGGCAAATTTCAGCGCATTGCTGTTAGTGCTCCTAACCATTCCGGATGGATATTCTTTGCGGGAGAAGAGGGCGAAGAGTTCATGAAAGACCCTACAAACTTTGCTGAAGAGACGATCAGCACAGTGTTGTTTTATAATCCCAAGTTGCGGGATTTCCTGGATGCACCGGTCGGTTCCCTTTTTACAGTAGGTGAGCAGGGCACGGAACGACGCACGCAAAAAGCTATGCGCGGATTCTGGGGAAATCATGAAGAAAGCTACGCTTCTGATCCTGCACAAGTGCAATTGGATGTTTTGCAGTGGATCAAATCCTACCCTTTTTGGCCAATTTTGTGGCATTGCTTGTTTCTTCTGTTTCTATTTCTGTCTACTATCGAGCAGATGCCATATGTACTTTATGCGCTAATTCTGCTTGGAATTTGCGCTTACTACTGGCACACAGTAACCAGCCACTTTGGAAAGGGTTGTGCGCATCCTGGGATTGTCGTCAATATGAATCCCTTAACCATCGCTGTCTATACAGACCTTAGCAAAGGTAATGGTCGCTATCCGGTGATTAAGCTGGTGAAGAAGCGTATTCGAAATTCGGAAGGACTTGATTTGACCATTGGTACACGTTTGCCGATGGTAGCTACTTATTCCGATTGGGAGCACTCTCTTCCTTATTGGGCTGATTTTGATCCAAAGCCGTTGCATTGTGCGACGACCGATGTGGAAGAGGCAGAGCGATTGATGGCTGAATTCAAGACAGAAGAGTGGGCTGAGTTGGATCGCTTCTTAAAGCAGTTGCCTGAAGTGCCTAAGCCTGGCCTCTATCGTGTTGATGTCGCGCACAGTGATTGGAAGTGGGTTGTATAATGGAAAGGCATTTCTTAGGACAAGTTTATCAATTGCTGCCCGATAAAATCTTTGTTGGTCCTTGTCCGGCAAATACCAAAATTGAAGTGCAGGAAAGGAATCTCCGTGCAATTCTTACTTTAAGTGTTGAAGTCTTCATAAATTTGCTCTCGGACGACGAATTAGGAAGCCTTTTACCCGACTATAGTCCCCATCTAGGTCGAATTTCAGGCACGAATGGGCTATCGCCCATAATTTTTCGTTTTCCTGTTGATGATTTTTCGGTTCCAGACAGAGCACAAATGGACCTGATACAGAAACAATTAAACGATTCTTTGCTATCTGGTCAAAGTATTTATATACATTGCAGAGCTGGGATTGGACGCAGTGGCACAGTTGCTGCTTGCTTTTTAAAGAGGCGAAAGCAGATATACAAGGTCAATGTATTGGAAGAACTGAGACTATTGAGGCAGTCTTGTAGCCTCAGTCGTTATTGCTCTCCTGAGACGGAACAGCAAAAACAATTTGTTCAAGATTATTAACCGAATGTTAAATCGGTTTTAGTATTGATACATTTTTGACCAATTTGGGCGAAGAATGAATAAACAAAGTAGTATCCCAAAAAATTATAGAAAGAATAGAAAAAAATTCCCATACTTTTTGCAATATTGCCAGTAGTTGCAGCAAAAAGAAGGCTGCACTTTAACACTACCAAAAGGAATGGCTGGTCCTAGGTGAGGAACCATCCGGTTCCAAGCTCATTCGAGTTTGTATCACAGTCGAGCAATCGGCTGCACGTACGACTGACTTGTGTCGGTGCTAATGTAGAGGAAACACTAGCTTCTGAGAGATCAGTCATTCCGCAGTAGTGCTAAAATCAAAAGGGCAGGAAGTGAATCACTTCCTGCCCTTTTGATTTAACTTATTTCCCTTGCCATCAATGACTAATGATAAATCGCTCGACCTTCAACAATGAACGGTCTTGATCTTGCAATTGGTAAACGTAAGTACCATTAGACCAGTCCCCGGTGTATAATTGAAGCATGTCAGCACCTGGCAGTACATCCTGTTGCATTAGTTGCCTTCCTGTGATGTCGAAAATGCGCAAACTTGCGGGACGTTTCACTCCTTCAAAAACAAAGCTTATCTGCTCATCTGCCGGGTTTGGAAATTGTTGTACAACAACTGCATTAGTTTCTGCAATATCCACAACAGAGCCGCAATAAGTATCGGAACATCCTGCAGAAGTCAGGATGGTTAAGCAAATCTCTGCCGACTCTCCAGCTTCCATATCGATGAGAATATCCGCAAAACCAGAACCTACATTTTCCCCATCCTTGAGCCAAATATAATTTGTTATCTCAGCATCTGCACCAGCGTTGGAATTGCTGGTAAAGCTGTTTTGACCGTCAAAAGTGTAACTGGCTTCACAGTCATTGGCACCTGTACACGAGGTAAGAACTCCAGCCAATTCCACGGGTACTGTCGCTGTCGGGCAGACTGATTCGATCACCAAATTGTAAGCGGTACATTCCGCCAAACCAGTAAAGGATATGGAAGTCTCATTGGTAAATCCACTCTCAATAGTGGAAAAAGGTGAAGCTATGTACAGGAGATAGTTATACTCAAATGCTTCATCTGCTGCTCCCCACTCGAAAGAAAGGGAGGTTTCCGTTGTTTCAAGCAGTTGTAAGTCTTGCGGAGCCTCACAGTTAACATCCTGCACAGTAACGTCCTGACAAATGACGTCCTCACAACCTGATAGGTTAATGATTTCGAGACAAATAGTGTAATTGCCTGGTTGAACAAACTCATAACTCGGGCTCTCCACAAATGAATTACTATCACCATTTCCGAAGTCCCAGAGAAACTCATCATATCCTTGTGATTCATTTGTAAGCTGAACCAGCAAACCATCTACTTCAAAGCTAAACTCCGCTAAACAGTTATTGGACACATTCTGGCAAACGGCATCAGAACAGCCATCAGCGGTCTCAATTGCCAAACAGATTTCATAATCTATTCCGGCGGAAGGAGAAAAACCAAACTCTTCCTGACCCGATACTGACTCCCCGTTTACCTGCCAATCAAAGCTGATAATGTCGCTGGTAGAAATGGAGGAAGAAACTGCAGAGATCAAATCACTTTCAACTGTCAACTCAAATGAAGCCGAGCAAAATGACTGAGGATCTGCAGTGATCACCACCGTATAATCTTCTGTCTCACCATATGGATAAATGCCACAGGATTCTCCGTTGCCACCATTAAAAGACATAACAACGCGCATCCTTGTCGCTCCCAGGAGAGCATCATTTGGCACTACAAAATTTCCTATTGCAGTTTCCGTAGAGGGTTCAGAAACAAAAACCAATTCATTAGGTTCCCCGAAAGACAGATTCTGGTTGTAGTCAATGTACACGCTGAAACCCTCGCTGTATTCTTGATTATCAAAGCCTGGGGTACAACTTATTTGCCCTGTCTGCCCTAATCCGATGAACGTCTCAATATTGCTAAAGTCAGCATAGCCATCATCATTGCCGGAGTCATTATCTATAGCGAGCAGACTAACATTGGCAATGTACTCCGACGAGCCTTCACTGCTCGATTCACAATAAGTCAAGGTTAGGCAGCTGCTGCTTTCGCATCCGTCATCGGTAACAATATCCAGGCAGACTTCTGGCTGACTTCCAAGAACGACCGGAAAAAAGGCGTCTGGTCCTTGAGCAATTTCTGCTCCATCCACCGTCCAGGTCCAGGAGATAATCTCGCCCTGAGCTGTAGAGGTAGAAATCCATATGAACTCACCTTCAGGACCGGAGGGTTCAAAAGTAAATTCTGCGTTGCAACCTTCACAATAGGACACAAAAGGAAACGGTCCTGCGATAAAACTCCCTTCGCCATTATTACAAAACGACTGTAGCTCTAAAGTGAGATTTTCGCATTCGGGGAGATTCGGAATCATTAGCGGCCCGCTAGGTCCACCTGGACCACCAACAAATGCATCTCCTATTTCATCTCCCGAAGCATTATACACTACACCACGAGCACCAAACGCGTCTCCAATGTCAAGCTCAACATCTATACTACCATCATCATTAACTGTAATTCCCAGCATTTGCGGCTGCGGACAACCAGAGATTGGCAATGGACCGCAACTTGTTTCAACACAATCATCGTCCGTCTCAATAGTCAGACATAGCTCTCCACCTGCCAGAGGATCTCCGGAAATTTCCGGATTCGGGTCATTGGAAACTACTTCACCGTTAAGGGTCCATTCATAGCTTACAATTTCACCTACCGATGCAGCATTGGAAACGGCTTGCCATAAGCCTTCAGACACACCTTCCACTTCAAAACTTGCTGTACAACCAGATGGACAGTTGGCTACTACAGCTGTTTGCGGACTTTCGTAGCTTTCACCATCAGGGCCGCAATCAGCTTGAACGGTTACCAGATAAGTTTGGCAATCCAGGATTTCGTACCCTCCTCCGCCATCAAAGAAATAAAAAGGGTCGTCCCCTCCGCCGAAAGGGCCACCGGGGCTTTCTGAAGTTAGTAGTTCACCAGATTCTGAATATAGATTCCAGGTAAACGACTGGACATCCTGTGGTTCCACCTCAACTTCGATGAAACCAGGCCCTACTGACTCAGCATAGGCAATCACAGGCGTGGCGCATGGATTGTCTGTTACAATTGTGCAAAAAGTATCTGTACAATCATCATCTGTCGTGATTGTGAGGCAGAGTTCCAGACCGAGCACATCTTCCTCAGGAGAACCAAGTGCAGGCACAGGTGCAGTCAACAATTCCTCACCTTCAAGCAGCCAGGTATAAGAAACAATCTCACCAATTGCAGCTGAGGAGGAGCCATCGAAGATATACTCAGCTCCTGGCGCAGGTTCGTACTCAAAAGCTGCCTGACAGCCACCAGGGCAGAAGCCAACGACCTCCACTTTCTCCGTCTCATTACTTTCTCCGTCAAAACCACAATCGGCGATAACAGACACGAAATAGCTGGTGCAGTCCTCAATCTCGAATCCACCACCGGGGCCACCACCACCGGTAAACTCCCAAAATGGGTCGTTACCGCCAAAGGGACCTCCGCCACCTCCGATCGATAGCAGATCACCAGCAGCGTCATATAGGAACCAGTCATAAGAATTGACCTCGCCTGGTTCAACTTCGACGAAAATAGATCCGGAGTCAAAGGACTCGGCAACTGTGATAAAGGGAGTACCACAAGGATTTCCAGTCACTAATGCGCAATAAGTATCTTCACAATCATCATCCGTGAAAATGGTTAGACAAACCTCTTGCCCTACGTCCTGGTCTTCAATGAAGATGTTGATCTGTTCACCATTTCCAGCATCTTCACCCAAGGTAGACCATTGATAATCTACAATCTCGCCTAAGGCTCCTGATGTACTTGTAAATGAATATTCTCCTGCTGGATCAATGGTGTATTCAAATTCGGCTTGACAGCCCCCCGGGCAAAAAGAAGTTACTTCAACCAATTGGGACTCGAAACTAATTTCACCGCCTCCACAGTTAGCGAAA
>JAHDEE010000016.1:37581-40261 GCA_020629005.1 Chitinophagales bacterium | reverse complement strand
AAGGCTACCTCACATACCGGTTCGAGACTTGACACAATTTCGACATTATAGTCTTCTACTTCTCCATAAGTAAATGTCTCACAAGGATCCTGATCCGGGCCACCTTGCCACACCATCATCACCCTCATTACCGTTGGTCCCAACTCGGTGCCAGAAGGTAATGTGAAGGTCATAGTTTCTGCTACAGGAGAAGGAGGCGTAGAGGCCACTAACTCACCTGGATCAGAAAAGTCCTCATCTCGATTGAGGTCTACAAATATGTTCCAGGCTTCATCAAATTCGTTATTGTAAAAGCCAGGTTGACCAATTACGGTGTTAATTTGATTGGCACTGAGCTGAAAGGCTAAATTCTGGAAAAAGGCATAACCACCATTATCACCAGATGCATTTGCTACCCCATTACAAGTTACAATATCGCAATATTCATCGCTCGTGATTTCGCCCGAAGCATCGCAATATCCTGTCGTGCAATCTGTTTGTACTTCAATTTGCGCAGATTCGATTCCCGGATCACCACCGGGGCAGAACGGAGTTACCGTGGCAAAATAACTTGAACAGCCTTCAAAAAGTTGTGAATTGATGATCACGTCAGGCTGAAAGGAAAGCTCAGACTCCAACAAATCACCTTCTGGTGTGTAGATATTGAATAGATAAGACTCAGCTCCCGAAACCGGGCTTGCGCCTAAACCAATCTCGCTATTGCTATTTGAAAAGCTGAATTGTATAGTACTTGCCAGATCACACGCACTTCCTACTTCAATCGTTTCACAGTTCGTGTTTTCACAATCTTCGTCAGTCAAAATCGTCAGACAAATTTCGTAGTTGGTAAAAGGTTCTGTGGGCACCAAAAGCACTTCACCAGTACCAAAGTCATCACCATTTACCGTCCAGGTCTGACTGATAATCTCTCCGGTTGCAATGGCTGTGCTGGTAACTAACTGCCCACCCAAATCCGGTTCATTCGTAAAAGAAGCGGAACAAATAGGCTGTATCTCATCAACGATAAAGGCACTGTAATCTTCGGTTTCACCGAAAGGGTAGGTTCCACAGGGATCCAAATCAACCGCATTAAATTCGGGAACCATGATCACTCGCAGTCGGCTCTCACCAAGTACGGCATCTGCTGGAATGCTTAGTGTTGCGATAACTACGTCTGTGGTCGGCTCAGACTCAAACAATTTCTCTCCAGGATCATCAAAATCCTGATCTATATTCAGATCTGCGAATACGAAAATGACTTTCTCTGTAAAGTCTAATGTACTTGGCCTAACAGTTATGATCTGTTCTTGTCCCGTACCCAGCTGTGTCACTTGGGCTGTAAAGTTGCCGTATCCACCATTATCTCCCGATTCATTTGCAATTGGTAGAATCTCTACATAATCGATAAATCCAAAATCCTGATCAGTACCTTCAGACGCACAATAACCCCCAAGACAGGCTGTTGTTGCAGTTTCAGGATCTGAGAATTCACTTTCAAGGCCGTCAGCACAAATTGACTGGACAGAAACCAGATAGTCTGTGCAATCTTCAAGTGCTGGATCACTCACAATAGCCTGCGAGGTGGTACTAGAGCTTGTCAGTACTTCAAAGCCAGCCAGGTCAGTCACCAAAATATTGTAGCTCTCCGCTCCTGAATCTCCGTTCCAATCCAAAGCCAGGGTTTGACTATCGTTTGATGTGGATAAGAGATCAGTGGGGCTATCACAGGTAGGGCCAGTGACCTCTACGGCCTCACAGTATTGATCTTCACAAAACTCACTGGAAAGTATAGCAAGGCAAACCTCGTAGACTCCTGGTTCCGTGTAAGTGTACACCACCACTTCCTCGTACTCGCTCTGATTATCATTTCCGTCTCCATATGTCCAGACAGAAAAAGCCAGGGTTCCTCCGTCAAAAGTCTCTGATTGAGAAGTCAAGGTAACTTCAAGATCGTTGACTTCA
Organism: Chitinophagales bacterium; assembly: GCA_020629005.1. GTDB lineage: Bacteria > Bacteroidota > Bacteroidia > Chitinophagales > UBA2359 > JAHDDV01. The sequence goes on along the minus strand of JAHDEE010000016.1, from coordinate 38,320 downwards.
GCAGTAAAGAAAGCATTGCAGTCCTGCCCTTGAGCCTGAAATGAAATCAGTGAAAGACTACAAAAAAGCAGGAAAAATAGAATTCTCATGTTGATTTGATTAATTACAAGTGATCGCCTCTACATCTAAACGTATGCGGTTGGCACAATGTGGCCAAAGACCCAAAGGTAGCTACAAAATGGAGCTGTTGCATGTCATAACGGCTGCATTCTTACATCTTCAAATCCATAAAAAAAGCCCGGAAACTGCTTCATGCTGATTCCGGGCCTGCTTTATTGAGGTTTTATGCGTTCTTTAACTAGCTGAGACCTACCATATTCTCCGGCACGACCCACTCATCAAACTGCTCTGCTGTTAGATAGCCAAGCTCGAGCGCAGCCTCTTTAAGTGTCGTTCCATCATTGTAAGCCTTCTTGGCTATACTCGCTGCCTTATCGTAGCCAATGTGCAGATTCAGGGCTGTTACCAACATCAGAGAATTATTGAGGTTTCTTTGTAAGATCTCCGTGTTTGGCTCAATTCCCTTTGCACATCTTTCATCAAAAGAAGCCGCGGCGTCTGCAAGTAACCTGGCTGATTCGATAAAATTGTGGATCATCATTGGCTTGAAAACATTTAGCTGAAAATGCCCTGTAGCCCCCCCTACATTGATAGCCACATCGTTTCCAAGCACATGAGCGCAAACCATGGTTAGGGCCTCCGATTGCGTGGGATTCACTTTTCCTGGCATAATGGAAGA
>JAHDEE010000016.1:19124-37481 GCA_020629005.1 Chitinophagales bacterium | reverse complement strand
TACTTTGGAGGTGTATTGATCCCGGTGCCAACGGCTGTACCTCCAAGTGCCAATTCCAATAAATGTGCATAAGAGTTTTTGATTGCCTTCATGGCATGGTCCAGCTGAGACACATAGGCCGAAAACTCCTGGCCCAGCGTAACTGGGGTGGCATCCATAAAGTGCGTGCGGCCGATCTTCACCACCTTGGACATGCGTTCGGACTTCTGCTGAAAAGTATTACGCAGTCCTTTGACTGCCGGCATAGTCTTTTCAACCAATATTTGATAGGCAGCAATATGCATGGCAGTCGGAAATGTGTCATTAGATGACTGAGACTTGTTTACATCATCGTTAGGATGCAGCACCTTTTCCGTATCTGTCAATTGGCCTCCTTGCATCACATGAGCCCGATTGGCTATTACCTCATTAACATTCATGTTACTTTGAGTGCCAGAACCCGTTTGCCAAACAACCAATGGGAACTGATCATCATGCTCTCCCTTCAAAATTTCATCACAAACCTTCGCGATCAAATCCGCGTTTGCTCGTGGATAGCCTCCTGTTTCCACATTAGCATAAGCTGCTGATTTTTTCAGGATGGCATAAGCCCGAATGATCTCAATCGGCATGCGCGATTTCTCGCCTCCTATGGGGAAATTTTGTATAGACCTTTGTGTCTGTGCTCCCCAATATTTATCTACCGGCACTTCAACATAACCGATACTATCTTTCTCTTCTCTGAACATTTCTGTACTGGTTTCCATTTTCAGTTTTTAGTGGGATTAAAAGATTGCAAACGGATTGCAAAATTCAATTGGGATTTATCTAAACGACGGTTTTCTCTTTTCCATAAATGCGGTAGTTCCTTCAATAAACTCCGCTGTGCCAAAGCATCTTCCAAAAGCATCAATCTCTTCAGCAAAGCCGTCCATACCATCTCGATACAATGCATCCACAGTTTTCACTACTTCGGCTACTGCCCTCGGACTCTTTTTGGCTATTCGGTTAATCAACCATTTCGACTTTTCAATCAATTCTTCTGCAGGAACCACATAGTTTGCAAGCCCAAGCCTTGCTGCTTCTTCACCTGAAATCATGTCCCCACTCATCAATAACTCGATACCCTTTGAACGTCCAATTCTTTGTACAAGGCGTTGCGTACCCCCATATCCAGGTATCACTCCCAGATTCACTTCCGGCTGGCCAAACTTGGCATTCTCTGAAGCAATGATCATGTGACAGGCCATAGCCAATTCACATCCGCCGCCCAATGCAAAGCCATTCACAGCAGCAATAACCGGCTTTGGACAAAGCTCTATCGACTTCATGATCGCATGACCATCAGCTGATAGCTTTTTACCTTGTTCAACAGTAAACTGCGCAAATTCGGAGATGTCGGCCCCGGCTGCAAATGCTTTTTCGCCAGAACCAGTCATAATTACTCCCTTCACAGCATCATCCAGGACCTCATTCGCAAAAATATGACCAACCTCCTGCAGCAACTCCATATTGAGCGCATTGAGTTTGCTGGGACGGTTGATCGTGATAAATAGTATGCCTTCCTCAATTTGGGTAAGGAGGTTATTATATGTCATGCTTCCTTTCTTTTGATGGTAAATTGTTCTTGCAAATCAAATTGTTCTGTTGGCTCTCACCCAGTCTTCAATGTAGGCCGCAATGGCTTCTAGTTTCGTTCCGGGAGGAAACAACTCCCCCACCCCCAAACGAGTCAGCTCCTCTCGGTCATCGTCGGGAATTATTCCCCCACCGGTAAGCAGCACATCATCCATTTGCTTTTCTGCCATGACCTGCATGATCTTCGGAAATACAGTCATATGTGCTCCCGATAGAATACTGACTCCGATTGCATCCACATCTTCCTGCAAAGCAGTGTTGACCACCATTGTCGGCGTTTGCCTTAGACCAGTGTAGATTACTTCCATACCTGCATCACGCATAGCTGCAGCAATTACTTTTGCTCCACGATCATGACCGTCAAGTCCAACCTTTGCAACCAGCAGGCGTATAGGTCTGCTGAGCTTTTTCTTTACCTCAGTCATCTTGTTCTTTATCTTCTTCCCTGTCTACCGGCAAGTCCTCTGATTCTGGCAAATCATTAGGATCTATATCCAAATCGGCCTCTTCCTCATTCCCTGCTTCATCAGCTTCCAGAAAGTCCAAATCGTCTCGATCTTTGAATTTCTTATCCTCCACATTCTTGTTGAGGAAATCATTCAGCTTATCCCGATTCATTGTGCTTTTGATCTGACCAAACTCATCGATCTTTATTTCAAAACCCTCCAGGTCCTCATGCACCTGAGGTTTCTTTTTTGCCTTATCATTCTTGCCTTTTTTCTTAGCCATGGTCTTAGTTTTTTTGTCTGGTTTTGCTGTAGTTCAGATGGCTGCTGCCATCTCATCAAAGGACTGCATGGCAACTTTCATTCTTTTCAGTACCTCCTGCTTTCCCAGAAACTGCGAAAGGCGAAATAAATCCGGACCACCAGGTATACCCGTCAACATGACGCGCCAGGGTTGCAAAATATCGCCAAATCCAAGCTCCTTTTCCTTTATATAACCCTTCACTACCTGCTCCACTTCCGCTACCTCAAAAGCTTCCAATGCCTCCAGGCGAGCACACAATTCCTGAAACTGCTCAGCTCTGTTGTTTTTCCATTTTTTGCGAACTGTTTTTGGATCATAGTCCATCGGCTGCTGAAACAGATAGTGATGTTGCTTCCAAAAATCAATCGGAAACACCATCCGCTCTTTCACCAACCCGCAGGCTACTGTCAATTGATCCATAGGTATGTTAATGTCTTCTGGTGCAAAAGAAGAAACGCTAGCAGCCAAATCTTCATCCGACATGGCCATCAGGTATTGCTGGTTGAACCACTTTGCCTTTTCAAAATCGAACCTCGCTCCTGCCTTACTCACCCGGTCCAGATTGAAAACTTTGCTCAGCTCTTCCTTACTAAATATTTCCTGCTCCGTTCCCGGATTCCATCCGAGAAAAGCCAGAAAATTAGTCAGCGCTTCAGGGAAAAAGCCCAGCTCGCGATATCCTCGCTCCGACTCCCAGGCCAGAGGAAAAATCGGGAATCCCAATTTATCCGCATCCCGCTTGCTCAGCTTGCCCTTTCCCGTTGGCTTCAAAATCAAAGGCAGGTGCGCAAACTTCGGCATGCTGTCTTCCCAGCCAAATGCCTTATACATGACCACATGCGAAGGAGTCGAGGGAAGCCATTCTTCACCGCGAATTACATGACTAATCTCCATCAAATGATCGTCTACCACATTTGCCAGGTGATAAGTCGGCATTCCGTCCGACTTGAAAAGCACCTTTTCATCCAACAAATTGCTATCAAAAACTACACGGCCACGCACAATGTCGTTCACAACCACTTCTTCATCCTGAGGCACTCTAAGTCTGATCACATGCGGAACCCCCTCATTGAGCAGCCGATCAACTTCCTCCTTGGATAGACTGATCGAATTGCGCATTTGTTCACGAGTTGCGGCATTGTAGGTAAAAGTTTCCCCTTTCTTCTCACATGCAGATCTCGCTGCAGTCAGCTCTTCTGCGGTATCAAAGGCCAGATAAGCATTCCCGGAATCCACCAACTGGTGAGCGTATTGCTCGTAAATAGCCTGCCGATCAGATTGGCGGTAAGGGCCTTTATCGCCTCCAACATGAACCCCCTCCTGGCAATCGTAACCTAGCCATTCCAAAGTATCAATAATGTACTGCTCTGCGCCCTCAACATATCGGGATCGATCCGTATCTTCAATACGAAGGACCATAGTACCGCCATGATGACGTGTAAACAGATAACAATACAGGGCAGTACGCACACCTCCAATATGCTGATATCCAGTAGGACTAGGTGCATACCGTGTTCTCACTCCTTGACTCATGTTGCAAAATTTTCGACAAAAATAGTGTTTATTTGCTAGCTATGGTATATGCCTTCAAGAGCCCTCGGGTGCTTTCCCGGCTCTTTCCCGACATCCTCTGGAAATATAAATCCGGTCCTAAAAAGCTCTACCTGAGCTTTGATGACGGACCTACACCGGAAGTCACCGCCTGGGTATTGGATTTATTGGCGCAATACCAATGTAAAGCCACCTTCTTTTGCATCGGTAGAAAGGTAAGTCTACACCCGCAAATCTATGCACAAATCCTCCGTCAAGGGCACGCTGTAGGCAATCATTCCTATTCCCACTTCAATGGCTGGAGCAGCAATACCGCCAATTATCTGCGAGATGTCAATAATGCCAGAGATCAAATCAACTCCAATCTGTTCCGACCGCCATACGGACGACTGAAGCCTTCTCAGTATCAACAGTTAAAGAAACAGTTTCGTATTGTATGCTGGGATGTCTTGAGCGGAGATTTTGACCCGAAGCTAAGCCAGGAAGATTGTTGGACCGCCATTAAGCAACATTGCGAAGATGGGTCGATTATTGTATTTCACGATATCAGGAAAACCTGGACCAAGCTTCAGTTTGTCCTACCCAGAATGCTGAGTCATTATCTAGCCCTCGGCTATTCTTTCGAAAGCATTAACTTTAAAGCCTAATCTCACCGAAAAATTGCAAGCATGCGGAATGAATTTGTGGTATTTGCCGTCGTCAGTACGCTGATTATCCTGGCACTTGCCTTCTTCCTCTGGTGGCCCTTCATCTGGTTGTTCCTAATCTTTGGCCCACTCATTCTCTGGGGATTCTATGACATGTTTCAAAGCAAGCATACCATTACCCGTAATTTCCCCATTCTGGGCCATGCCCGCTATTGGGCCGAAGACCTACGACCCAAACTTTATCAGTACTTCATCGAATCAGATATCGATGGGCGTCCCCTGAGTCGAATTCATAGAAACATCGTCTATCAAAGGGCAAAAAATGAAACAGATAGCAATCCCTTCGGTACACAACTGGATGTGTATGCCGAGGGATACGAATGGATGAATCATTCAATTGCTGCCTTAGATCATCGAGAGCTACCTCATCATCCGCGTGTGCGAGTAGGTGGTCCGGATTGCAAGCAGCCTTACGATCTTAGCATTTACAATGTCTCTGCAATGAGCTTTGGATCGCTTAGCAAAAATGCGGTGATGGCGCTCAATGGTGGAGCAGCGATCGGCAAGTTTGCTCACAACACGGGTGAAGGTGGTGTAAGCCCCTATCATCTCGATCCGGGGGGAGATTTGATCTACCAAATCGGTACCGGATATTTCGGTTGCAGAAGCAAGGATGGAAAATTCTCTCCAGAACTCTTCGAAAAAACAGTGGCATCTCCCAATATCAAAATGGTAGAGCTGAAGCTAAGTCAGGGAGCAAAACCAGGTCATGGAGGCATCTTACCTGCCAAAAAGAACACACCGGAAATTGCAAAAATCAGAACAGTTGAGCCAGGTACTGCCGTGCTTTCACCACCCTATCATACGGCTTTCGATTCGCCTATTGGCTTACTAAAACTCATCAAACAGATCAGAGACCTTTCTGGAGGGCGGCCCTCAGGTTTTAAACTCTGTATAGGAAACCGCCGGGAATTTATCTCCATTTGCAAAGCCATGGTGGAAACCGGAATCACACCGGATTTCATTTCGGTAGATGGCGGTGAAGGTGGCACCGGAGCAGCTCCACTCGAGTTTTCAAATTCAGTAGGGACTCCTATGAAAGAAGGGCTGGCGTTTGTACATAATGCCCTCGTCGGCTTTGGCTTGCGTGAACATATTAAGATTATCGCAGCTGGAAAAATCGTCTCTTCCTTCGACATTTTCCGGACCATGGCGCTGGGTGCCGATGCCTGCTATAGTGCCAGAGCTATGATGATGGCATTGGGCTGCATCCAGGCACTGGAATGCAACAAGAACACCTGCCCAACTGGCATTACCACCCACGACCCTGAGCGGGTCAAAGGTCTTGTTGTTGAAGACAAGAAGCATCGTGTAGCAAATTTCCACAGGGAAACCATCGAAAATTTTGTAGAACTTCTGGCGGCCTCCGGCATTTCGGACCATACCAAACTGCATCGAGGATTAATCAATCGGCGAGTGATCAACAATCTGGTACAACGCTACGATGAGATCTACCCATACCTTGAAAAGGGGTCACTGCTCTCCGAGCCGTACCCAAAAGGCTTCGAATACATGATGGCGAATTCTTCGGCACAAAAGTTCTAGGGAAGGTAGACCAAGCATAAAGGCTTTGATTTGTTTCCAGAATAGCGAGCTGTTGATCTGTTTGAAGTGGCATCAAGCGCTTCTTTGTAGTTAATTTGCACCAGCAAAATTGACTTCAAAACTAATTGAGTCGAAAACCCAAATCCTCTCTACTTCTAAAGTAAACTTTGCTCAATCTGTTGCAGCGCGACCGGATGCAGGTGCAAAATAGCCCTGATGGCAGAGGAAATAGGGGGTACAGGCAGGCGACTGAGTGTGCCGGTGCAGGGGGCTGCGACCAAAGGAGCAGACCGCTGCACCGGATACACGAAGCGACTGCATGTGCCCCCTATTGGAACGGACAGCAGGAAGGCAGTTTCCACGTGCTCATTGGCTTAGCTCCTAAAATTCTTTTCAGGGTTAATCAACTACTAAAATGAATTTGACAATATTGAATGTATTTTTTTTGGAGCGAAACTCAGAAGGCCGCGGAAGCTGCAGTCCTGCTGTCCGTTGCAATAGAGGCACTGTCGGCATGCTTCGTGTATCCGGTGGCAGCATCTCGTCCTTGAGGGCCGAGCTACTGCCACCGGCACACTCAGTCACGCCGCCAGCGCCTCTATTTTCACTTCCATCAGGGCTATGAATTTGCGTATGTCCAGCGCGCCACAAAAAATTGAAATGGCAAATCTGATTGCAATTTTGCTTACCCTCTTGCTCAGGGGAAAGCTGCTTTTAATTGCATGCTAGTGCTTTCGAGGATGTCGGCGCCATCACCATCGAAAATTAGCTGAGTTGATTTCCTCCTAAAATTGCTGTGATGCAAAAGCAGGAACCACAATACTTTGGCCTCCATTGCCCTAAGCGTCCACAGCAATGATTCCATAGCTTTTTCTCCTCTGGGCTCAGCAGGAGTAAAAACCATGGGCACAACAAATTTGTCTTTTAGCTCTCCTGTATCGGCCAACCATTCGAGGCTGTTTTTTAGTGTTGCCGGTATGTTATGCAAGTACTCCGGACTACTAATGATAAGAGCGTCGCTTGCACGTAATTTGTTCTTCCAGACCGCCACCATCTGCGGTGGCGTCTGGCCCTGCATATCAGGATGAAATGCAGGTAACTGGTCTATGTTGAAATAGGTGCAATTCTCCCTGCCAAGTAATTCTGCAAAGTGGTCTAGCAGTGCGAGATTAGTAGAGTTGGATCTGTTCGATCCGGAAATTTGCAGGATATTCATTTCCGTTGTTTCATTGCCGGTCTCTGCGCTAGTTTAGCAGTGCGCGATCACTCTTTTTAGTCTTTTCTTTTTTGTTGTGGCCCTTGAATTTGTCCATTGACTTATAGACACCGAAGAGTTGACCTCCGATAAAGTCAAATACCCTGGTTGGTAAAATACCTCTAAGCAGAGGCAGGGCCTTTACCATTGTAGGTTGCAGAAGCAGTAGATCATTTTTGCGTACTGCTTTCATGACCTGGTTCACCATCGTTTCCGGCTCCATAATGGGAGTGAGCAAAGGGGCCTTGACACCGTCAAACATTCCTGTGTTGATGTAGCTGGGGCACACAGTTGTGACACGCATTTTCTTGCCCTTCGTTTCCAGTTCGAGACGAAGTGATTCTGACCAGCCGAGCACAGCCCATTTGCTAGATGCGTATACAGACATATTTGGATTGGGAATAAATCCGGCTGCAGAAGCGATATTGACGATGTGTCCGGACTTTTGCTGAAGCATATTTGGCAGAAAAACCCTGGCTACATGCATCACAGCAGAGACGTTTATTTGGATTGTTCGCTCGATGTCTTCGGCCGTATGCTCTGCGAATGATTTCCCTACGACGATGCCGGCATTGTTGAACAAAACATCAACAGTGCCTACTTCAGCCAATGTAATAGCGGCAGCAGAATCTATGTTTCTAAAGTCAGAGACATCTACGATGTAAGGAGTAACATTGGTGTATCCCATGTCTGCAAATTCCTGGGCAGTTGTGTTTAAAGCCTGCTCATCTATGTCCCAGATGACCAATTGTTTTGCCCCATTTTTGAGCGATTTCAGGCCCATAAGCTTTCCAATGCCGTTTGCTCCACCGGTGACAAGTACGGTTTTGTTTTTAATCTTGGTCATGATAGCGTTTTGTTATTTTGCTTTAAAGTTAGGCAATCTATTGCAATGCCCGAATAACACTGAATTTCATGCCAGACTGTTGGTAGACAAAAAAAAGCCCCGACATTCAAGGAATGTCGGGGCCATCATTAGGGACTATAGCTATTGCTTAATAAATCTTGTACTGAGTAATTCGTAGTCTTTCTGCAGCGTGAGTAGATATACTCCGGCATCAAGACTGCTCATATCTATGTCATAAACGTTTTCTCCGGCAGTAGCGGACTGCGAGAACTCCATTACAACTCTTCCATTCAAGTCCACAACATTGATCTGTATCATGCCACTATCAGCAGCCTGTATCGATAATCGGGCTGATTCTGGAACAGGTACTGGCGCCAGGTAATTAACCCCAAAGCTAAGCTCGTCGAAGGTCGACTTCTCACTTACATTTTCGGCCGGGTCTGCCACCATGTCACCATCTCCATCACATTCGAAAGATACATACAAGTAATGCGTTTCAAGGAAGCCGAAGCTATCCATGATCAATACAGTGATAATATCTCCCGGAGTGGCTGTTGGGGAGTTGTAACTTACACACATGTCATTGACAGGTGTTACAGTGGCTTCTGTACTTGTGTAAACCATAATGATTGAAGCATCAGGACCGATACCACATTCCTGTAGACAGTACTCATTGTCGACTCCTGCAGATGCACAAACCAAGGTGGTAGTGTCGCATGGATCTGTGTCAGAGCCATCGCCACCATCTCCTCCGTCAGAGCCATCGCCGCCGTCAGTGCCGTCACCACCATCACTACCGTCACCGCCATCGCCGCCACTGTCTGCACAGTCTTCTCTGGTGTCGATAATGAACGATACCGTCTCGCAGTTATCGTCATCATCGCAAGCGGTAACACTTACCAGATCCTGAGCGATAAAGCCAGGCAGAGGAGTGTAGGTAAAGCATCCCATTGGCTCGTTGATATCACTGATGCTGCATGAGTACAGTGTAAGCGCCGATTGAATCTCAGCATTCGATCCCAAGGAACAGAATGAAGGACAAACCAGAATTGGAGTAATTGGTCCGGTGCAAAGCTCTTCTAGCTCTACACATGAATCAAGTACTTCTACGACCACGATGGCCATATCGCATTGACCATCTTCTGTACAGATGGTGTAGGTGAATGTGTCGGTGCCTACAAATCCAGAGTTAGGAAGGTAGGTAACAGACCCGTCACCGCTTATTGTAACTGTACCATTGATACCGTTGGTTGCTTGATTAATTGTGAAGGAGTCACCTTCCGGATCGCTGTCATTCGTTACTGTTTCCACTGTAATGGCCTCGTTAACATTGGTTGTATAAGAATCGTTTTCTGCAACCGGAGGTAGGTTGTCATTACAATTTCCAACTTCAATAAAGGCAGTAATCACTTCACATTCGCCAGTTGTTGTATTACAACCGGTGATGGTCATCGTTTCCAACTGAGCAAAGCCTGGCAGAGGCGTGTATTCGATGCAGCCAGGAGTATCATCATCCAGACTACAGGTATATAACACTCCATATTGAACATCATCAATTCCATCAACAATACAGAATTCCGGACAGATGACAATCGTGGTGATTGGCTCTGTACAGAGATACAATTCTGAAGGACATGGCGGTGCACAAATGACAGGCCCATAGGTGCTAACCGTTGAAACACTGCAGCCTGTGTTGTCATCTACTGCTACAATCGGATATGCGGTTACTTCATCTGCTGGCAAGGTGACGAAGAATTCTGTGCCACTCAGCACATTAGATGCTATACCTGCCAGGGAGGAGGTTCCTGTACCGCCTGTTACTGTGATTCCAATAGTGAAAGTACCATCACCATTGCAGGTATGCCCTGTGGTCACTTCTGCTACAGGCACGCTTACATGTTGGATTTGCAGACACTCGCCCAAATCGTAGCAGGCAAGTCCATCAATCAATTCAGCAACTGAGGTCGCTCCGGTATTGACCGTTTCGCCTGTACCGACAGCAAGACCGTGTACACAGTATATGCCAGGTGCGAGTGTGCTAAAGTTGATCGTGTTTGAAGTGCTAACGCTTAATACGGCTCCGGCATCATTTAGCAGTGCATAGTAATAGCTGGCACCTGTGCCGGTCGTACTCATTTGTACGCTTCCGTTACCGTCACCACAAACGGTGGTAGCACTGGCAGAAATAATACCTGCATTTGCGGTGCATTCCTGACAAGACACATTACCCAGGTCAATCATCGTGGCACATCCAGTCGTCTGGTCGCTTACTTCAATAGTCATATTACTTCCATCGCCATTGGCAGAAAGTGCAACAGTACCTCCACTCATATTAGACATTGCTGCTACTACTACTCCATCGTCCATTAGTCTTGCTACAAAACTGCCGCTAGCAGCAGTGGCCGAAACAGTGATATCAAAGCTACCGTCTTCATTACATTCGGGGCCACTTATGACACTTGCCGCTGGCGTCCCATGGTAATTTACTGGCAGACATGCTGATAATGCAAAGCAACAGTCCTGAGAGAAGAGATCATCAAGGGTCATCACTTCATCCATTGTTTCTCCGATTTTCCAGCTCATCGCATAAACGCAGTAGCTTCCAAAACCGAGATCACTGAAATCGAAGGTACCATCATCCGTGAATGGGAATGCGAGGTTACCAGCATCATCCACCACAAAATAGTTCAACAAGTATGCTGCCGGCATGCTGCTATCACTGCTGACCTGTAGCACAGGATTGGATGAGCACAATGTGCCAGGTCCCGAGAGATTACCCGGATCTGGATCACAATCATCGCAATCAGAAATAATATTGATGGAAGCGGTAGTTCGGTTACTTGCACAACCATTGGTGCTTCTTGCTTCAACGTAATAGGCACCTTCTGATGGTGGAATATAGGAAAGCCCTTCAAATAATAATGTACCGCCAACCTGCGCATCATACCAGAAGTAGCTGTAGATAGCATCTTCTACAATTAGTGCAGGCAATGGATCGTTTTCGCAAACATTTATGGAATAAACGACCGGTGGTGCCGGGCGCTCAAACTGCGTAAAGGAAACAGTAGACAGCTCACTAAAGCAACCGCCTGACTCTGCACCTACATAGTAAGTACCAGGGGCAGCAGGCACAAATGTCGCACCCGTAGCCACAAGTGTGTTGCTGCTATCATACCATCTATAAGTATAACCTAGATCATTTACTTCAAATGCCGGAATAGCTTCTCCTTCGCAAGCAAGCGTGCTGCTTACTTCCGGTGCTGTTGGGCTCGAATAGATCGTCAAGGTTGCTGCAACACGAGCACTTGTACATGATCCGTTACTTGCCTCAACATAGAAGGTACCTGCATCGGTAGGCTGGTAGCTGGTGGCGTTTGAAGCCAACAGTACATTTGCGGCATCATACCAGTTGTAAGTATACCCTTCGTCCTGTACCGTAAGTGCTGGAATGTCCTGACCTGAGCAAACCTCTTGATTTGCCACAATCGGTGCTACAGGTGCAGGAATCAGACTCAAAGAAACCAAGGCTTGAGGACTGCTGCATCCACCGGAGGCTACTGCCTGAACATAGTAATTACCAACCGTAGAAGGTGTATAGCTCGTTGAGTTTAGAGCTACCAGAACTCCGGAATCATTATACCAGTAGTACATGTATCCCAGATCATCGACTGTCAAGGCAGGGAAAGCCTGCCCTTCACAGACGGTCTGGCTGTTTGCTGTAGGAGCAGCTGGACTACCGGTAACTGTCAAACTAAAGCTGGTTGCACTAGTACAGTTGGTGCCATTAGTCGCATATACTGTAAAAGTTCCACCTGCCGGTGGTGTAAAGCTAGTTGCGTTAAAGAGTAATAAGGTGCCACCAGCATCATACCAGTTGTAGGATATTCCAGCCTCCACATTTGATACGGTAAAGGTAGGAATCGCCTCACCAGCGCAAATGGCTTGATTGCCACCAACTATCGGTGCAGCGGGTTTCGGATCTACTGTTACAACTGCATCACAACCGCTAATGCTTGCACAAGCGCCTGCTGCAACAAGTTGAGTCACTGTGGCTGCACTTGAATTGATGTCTGCCGGATCCGCATAAGAAACCCCATGTATACAATAGCTTCCTGCCGCCAGTAAAGCGAGATCAAATTGACCGCTGGCATTTGGCCCTTGCAGAATTGTGTTTGACTCACTGTCCGTTAGTATAAAGGTATAGAAGTAATCGCCAGGAGCACTTGAGGAACCATCTAGTACGGTAGCAGTGAGAACTCCTGCTTCACCCTGACAGTGGCCTGTAGATTGCTCCACTGTGCCAGCATCGGCTGCGCAGCAGTTTGCAATGGTAACCGTGACTTCAAGATGATCTGCAGCGATACATCCTGTCACAGTGTTTCTTAATCTTGCATAGAAAATGTAGGTACCTTCCAAAGTGAGGTTTGGCTGATACATCATTCCAACGTGGATGGGAGTTGCATTGCTTTGCAGCGCAGCAAGATCATCATACCACTCGATGATCTGTTCTCCTGTTTGTGCTGATAATATCAATGTCGGATACTCACCCAAACATGCTGTATAGGTGCTGGCTCCTGCCGGCAAACCGGGCACGCCCTGACGACTAATTGATACATCATCAGAAACCTGACATCCATTGTCCGTTACAGTCCATGTGAACACTGCACCACCGGCAGGAATATTACTTACCGTGCTGTTTGCACTACTGGCATCTGCAATTATAGCGGCACTAGTTGTAGACCATTGGCCTGTTCCCTGCACCGGTGCCGTAGCATTCAGTTGTGCAGTCGATCCACAGATGGTTTGATCAGGACCTGCTTCGGCAGCCGTCAACTGATTGCTGCTTACAGTAGTTGAGCAAGTTCCAGGAGTACATCCGCTAGCAGAAGTACTGAATGTGAAGACGTTGTCGCCGTCAGCCAAACCAGTTACCTGGGTAGTCGCACTGTTTGGATTCACAATGGTTCCTGCACCACTTGTCAAAGACCATGATCCCTGCACACCAAATGGAATGGAAACTGAAATCGTTGCTATGTCTGAGCATACAGTTTGGTCGCTTTGGCAAACTGGTGTTGCACTCATTGTGCTACCGATGAAGATATCATCACTGGCCGAACATCCATTTGCATCAGTCACTTGCACTTCGTAGGTACCTGCTGAAGCTATAGAGATGCTTTGCGTAGTTTCTCCTGTAGACCAGAGGTACGCCGAAGCGGCAGGAGCAGACAAAGTATATGGGAAGTCTTCAGAGCAAACAAATGTATCTGCGCCCAAATCGACTGTTGGTAGTGGGTGAATCGTAATGTTAACATCATCGGAACCTGAGCAGTTGTCATCGGCAGTGATTGTGACTGCATAGTTCCCTGAAGCAGTTACTTCAATGGTTTGTGTGTCTGCTCCGGTCGACCATTGATAGGTTGCACCCGGAACCGCGGGGGCTGCCAGTACAAAAGGAGTCTGACTTGCACATAAGTTCAGGTCTGGACCAAGATCAAAGTTTGGAGTGGAGTTCACCGAGATATTGATACTTGAAGATGCTGAACATCCATTAGCGTCGGTAACAGTGACTTCATAAGTCCCACTTGTCGAAGTACTCGTATTTGCCGTATTATCGCCATTGCTCCATAGGTAGGAGAATGGTCCGTTTCCGATAGCAGATGCACCAAAGAAAACCGGCACCTGATTGGCACAGGCTGCCACATCTCCGTTTAGGATCACCGTAGGTGGTCCATTGAAGGTCACCAGCACATCATCTGTGGCTGTACATCCCAACATGTCCGTAATAGTCAATGAGTAGGTACCTGCAGTTGTTACCACAATTGCAGCACTGGTTGCACCTGTAGACCACAGGTAAGACACACCAGAAGGATTCGTAGAACTAGCAAGGGTAATACCTGTGCCATCGTCGCAAGCTGTGATATCAGGACCAAGATCCACTTGAGGATCACTGACAAATACGGTAGCCTGAGCACTGTTAGTACATCCTGCTGCATCAGTCACTGTGACTGTATATACAGTGTCGGTAGCAGGAGAAACCGAGATTGTTTGACCGCTTGCACCTGTTGACCATTGGTAACTGACAAAACCAGGTCCTGCATCTAATGTAGCAGGTAGGTCGTCAGCGCAAACCATTGCATCTGCTAGCATCACGCTTGGCTGCTCATTCACAATATTGACAGTAACCTGATCTGTAGCTGTGCAGTTGTTTGAGTCCGTTACGATTACGGTATATGTAGTTGAAGTAGCGGGAGAAACCACCTCTGTTTGGCTAGTTCCACCTGTGCTCCACTGATAGCTGCTGAATCCAGCTCCGGCATCCAAAGTGATACCACCTGAAGCATCGCAGACGCTGATATCAGCTCCCAAGTCAACTGTAGGAGGATCGAAAGTCAACACTTCTATCTCATCGCTTGCTTGACATCCATTCGAATCTGTGATTGTTAGCGCGTATGTACCACTTGACAAAACCATCAGATTCTGTGTCATATCTCCAGTTGACCATAAATAGGTTGCTCCTTCTGCATTGACGGCACTGAATATCGTGGTAACACCATCACAAGTCAGAATATCAGGTCCAAGGCTTACCTGCGGATCAGCTATTTCTACCGTAGACTGCGCAGTCGCTGTGCAGCCTGCTGCATCGGTGACAGTAAGCGAATATGTTGCAGCTGCATTTACGGAGATTGTTTGGTCTGTTGAACCTGTGGACCATTGATAACTTGCATAACCTGCACCTGCATCAAGTACAACTGGTAGGTCAGCGGCACAAGCATTTACATCAGCAAGTGTTACTTCACCAGCTTCGCTGTCGACGTTAACGGTTACTTGTCCTGTACCCGTACAATTGTTCGAGTCAGTGACAGTAACGACATATGTCGTGGAAATCGTAGGTGCAACGGTAACTGTTTGATCACTGTCACCCGTACTCCATTGATAAGAATTAAATCCTGCTCCGGCATCCAATGTGACCGAACTTCCGTCGCCACAAATTGTCAAGTCATCACCGAGGTCTGGAGCCGGTGTTGGGAATTCTGTGGCAACAACTGGAGTGCGAACGCAACTACAGGCTGAGGTGTTTGTGGCCATCACATAGTAGGTACCCGCGGTCGTAGGAGTAAAGCTTGTTCCAACTCCAATAACTTCAGTTGAAGTCAATGTCTCGAACCAGCTATAAACGTATGCCGGATTTGCATTTAGAACCATCAAAGTCATCGCCTCTCCTTCACATACTGAGGCGTCTACAACCTGTGGTGGTCCTGGCTTAGGACTCACTGTGACAGGGAGACAATCGGAAAGGTCGAAGCAGCCTTCGGCATCCGGATCCTGCAATCCAGCGATTGACTGGAAGATCGTAGGTATTACCGGTGGATCTGAAAGTTTGTAATTCAAGGCATAAATGCAATATTCTCCTGCAAGGTCGATATTAAGTGTCTCATTTGTACTTGTATTTACTACAAGCCCAAGATGGCTAACTACCAGATATATTTGCTCGTAGCCTTCAACGCCAGTATAACCGTTATTTGTGATCGTGAACAAGTCATGTGCACAAACCGGAGAACCATCAAAAGTTGGTATTCCAGATTCTGCAGCGCAACAAGATGCTGCAACTGTAACCTGATCAGTGCAATCCTGATCCAGAATATCCCGAACAAAGAAAGTGTATGCTGTTCCATCTGCAGCTACAGCGGGAATTGTGTAGGTCGTACCAACTGTTGCAACTATGCTAAAGCCTGGCAATTGCCCAGAGCTGCTGGAAATTATATAAGTACCGCTTCCTCCGGTGGCTGAGACCTCAAAGCTAACTTCAAATCCAGAACAGACCGGATCAACGCTTAGCACTGGTTCTGATAATACGGAAACCAGATAGCATTCGTCTGACACATCATAACAATTGTCATTCAGAGCCGCGATGTTTTGCCCAAGCATTGGCAAGTCTGAAGCGTCTCCTCCAGTTTGATAGCTGTAACCGTATACGCAGTATAATCCAGCTTCCAGGAAGAAAGATCCATCTGAACTGATGTTCAGGATCTTACCGTTTTGATCGGTGATCAGGTAGAGATATCCATAACCTGGACCATCATTTGCACCACTATAAGTGACAATCAATTCGTCGCCTTCGCACATGATATCTGAGCAGGAAACTGTTCCCGCTTCAGGTGCACAACACTCGCCAACAATTGATCTTGTGTCAAGGCAATCTTCGTTCAAAACATCTACGATGGTATACTCAAGCATAGTGCTACCAGATGGTATCGGCTCGGTAGAGAAGCTTACACCTGCAGCCAGGTTTTGCGTTCCGGTTATTCCTGGTCCTGTGAGTAGGTAGCTGCCGCTTCCGCCTGTACCTGTAATTGCGATAACTACATCACCATTTGCCTGACACTCCGCTTCCAGACTCAAGACTGGTTGAGGAAGCACTTCGAAGTTTCGACAATCACTCAAGTCCCAACAGCCTTCAATTCCTTCAATATTACTAATATTATCGCCCAAATCGGCTGGTACATCTTCGTTTCTGATGTTTAGGGAGACCAGGCAATATTCTCCTGGAGGGAGGCTTGTACCAAAGTCTCCATCTTCGTTGTATGCAATAATTTCACCAGTGCCAGATGCCACAATATAGTATTGGCTGTAATCATCTGAAGTGTTGGACCCAGCCGCGCCTGTGTTTACATTTTCGCCTTCACAGAAGCGTTCGCTGCAGAATGCTGTTCCTGACTCAGCTGCACAACAATCGATTTCGAAGTCAATGACTTGCTGACAAGCAGCATCGGCATCTGCTGAAACAACCAACTGGTAATCACCATTCGGAATATCTGTGAGGAAAGCTACTCCTTCATTTCCTATTGCCAGTTCCAAAGTCGCAGGTAGACCCGGTACGGTTGGAGTGATCTCCAATGCATAGGTTCCCATGCCAACCTCAGAGGTAATAGAAAGCATGATACCCTCTTCTGTGCATTCGTAGTCTACTTCAAAATCAAGCCATATTTCATCGTAAATACACTCGCAGTTAGCAGCATCGTAGCTATCTATTGTGCAAGGATCATTGTCGTCGCAGGCCGGTGGACCTGGGGTAAATATACATTCGCAGGTATCCGGGTCGTAGCTATCATTTGTTGCGCAGTTATCATCATCACAAACTGGTGGATTTGCCGTGTACACACACTCGCAGGTATCCAGATCATAACTATCATCAGTCGCGCAGTTGTTGTCATCGCACACGGGTGGATTATCGGTGAACACACAATCACAAGTATCCGGATCGTAGCTGTCATCGGTGGCGCAATTGTTATCGTCGCAAACTGGCGGGTTATCTGTGAATACACATTCGCAGGTATCCGGATCGTAGCTATCATCGGTTGCGCAGTTATTGTCATCACAGACCGGAGGATTTGGTGTATATACGCAGTCACAAGTTTCTTCATTGTATGTATCATCTGTTGCACAGTTGTTGTCATCACAGACTGGAGGACCTGGCTCGAAGATACACTCGCAGGTATCCGGGTCATAACTGTCATTGGTTGCGCAGTTGTCATCATCACAGACAGGTGGATTGGCTGTGAATACACACTCACAGGTATCCGGATCGTAGCTGTCATCGGTCGCACAGTTATTGTCATCGCAGACAGGCGGGTTTGCTGTAAACACGCAATCGCAGGTGTCAGGATCGTAGCTATCGTCGGTCGCACAATTATTATCGTCGCAGACCGGCGGATTAGCCGTGAATACACATTCACAGGTGTCCGGATCATAGCTATCGTCCGTTGCGCAGTTATTGTCATCGCAGGCTGGAGGATTGGCTGTGAATACACACTCACAGGTATCCGGATCGTAGCTATCATCGGTCGCACAATTGTTGTCATCGCAGACAGGTGGGTTTGCCGTAAACACGCAATCGCAGGTGTCAGGATCGTAGCTATCGTCGGTCGCGCAGTTGTTGTCGTCACAGACGGGCGGATTGGCTGTGAATACACACTCACAAGTATCCGCATCATAGCTGTCGTCAGTCGCGCAGTTGTTGTCATCGCAGACAGGCGGATTGGCTGTGAATACACACTCACAAGTATCCGCATCATAGCTGTCGTCAG
>JAHDEE010000016.1:0-19024 GCA_020629005.1 Chitinophagales bacterium | reverse complement strand
GGCGGATTGGCTGTGAATACACACTCACAAGTATCCGCATCATAGCTGTCGTCAGTCGCGCAGTTGTTGTCATCGCAGACAGGTGGATTATCTGTGAATACACAGTCGCAGGTATCCGGATCGTAGCTGTCGTCAGTCGCGCAGTTGTTGTCATCGCATACAGGTGGATTGGCTGTGAATACACAGTCACAAGTATCCGGATCATAGCTGTCATCAGTGGCGCAGTTATTGTCATCGCAGACAGGTGGATTAGCTGTATTTATGCATTCGCATGTATGCTCGTCGTAACTATCGTCGGTTGCACAATTATTGTCGTCACAATCCGGAGGATCGGGAGTGTAAACACACTCACAGGTGTCTGGATCGTAGCTATCTGCCGTTGCGCAATTGTCGTCATTGCAGATCGGAGGATCTGGAGTGAAAACACACTCGCAGGTATCCGGATCATAGGTATCGACCGTAGCACAATTCATGTCATTGCAAACAGGAGGGTTTGGTGAAAAAATACATTCACATGTATCCAGATCGTAACTGTCATCAGTAGCACAATTTAGATCATCACAGACTGGCGGATCTGGAGTAATGAGGCACACACAGTTATCAAGGTCTGCGGTGTCGCTTGTAGCGCAGTCATTATCATTACAATCGAGAACAGAAACCATGATCTCATCACTTACCGGACATCGATCAGCTGCGTCAGAACCAGTGCCGGTAACTGTGCAAGTATAGGTCGTTGTCTCTGACGGCGAGGCAATGGGGTTCGGTGAGTTTGGATTGTCCAATCCCTCACTAGGTGTCCAGAAGTAGGCATAGGGCATTTCTCCTCCTGAAACTGTGGTGGCAAGTTGACTGCTCGATCCTCTTTCGATACAGACATCTGCTCCCGCATCAACTATGATATTCCGTTGACTATCCTCGTCGCATCCTTCTCCACATGCTCTCCGAAATTTCAAGAGAAAAGTGGCGTCCATTGAGGCATCCTGTGTATAAACAGCGATGTAATACCTGGTCGGCATAAAAGGGTCAGGTGTTGGAGAAGGAGTCACCAACCATGAAGAGAAGTCAGGTCCGCAGGAAACGAAACTAAGATTGCCATCGCAGGTACCATCGTCAGAAGCATAAAGCTGATAATAAAGATCATCGCTTCCTTCAACAAGTTGAAATTCAAATGTTCCTGAACCCTCAGTGATCTCGAATGTCATCCAGTACACTGCCTGATCGGCTTCCGGAGCAGGGCAGTTGCCTTCAATATCCAATAAAGGGAAGCTTGTTGTTCCAGTAGTACCATCAGCTACTAATCCATTGTTCGTATTTGCTGCCGAACCGCAGGGCACAACCTGATCAGTATCTGTTCCATTATCGAACAGTTCCGCAGTGCAAGGGTCGAGTGCAAAGGAACTTTGAACACTAAAAAACAGGATAGCAAAAACCGTCATCAGCGGTTTCCACCATCCCATACAGTGACAGGCAGGAGCGGGGGTAACCCTCCTACCTTTGGGGATAATTTTTTGTTTCATAATTTAAGATTTGCTAAGTAACGCTATAGTTTACACACAGCCCTCCCGCCAATCAAAAATGGGGTAATTGACAGGGGATGTAACTTAAGAAAATGCTCCTCTCGCCAGGGAAAGGAAAGAAAACGATGTTAGTGTCTAAGTCCCAATGAATTGGAAGGTGTTGGATGCCTAAAGGTGGGAGATGACGCCTGATTCAGGCCTCACCATTAACCAAAGATAGCCTTTTTTTTATAGCTGGCGCAATAGTAAGTGCGATGTTAAAGACCTAGCAAAGTGAATGCGAAGCTCAGCTTTGGATCAAAATACAAAACTCAAAAAGACAACCAATTGAAAATCAAAGGTTAATCAATTAGCTATAGTGACGTATGGAAAATGCAAAAATTTTGCCTGGAAAGGCCTGAAAAGCGGTAGACAGTATAAATAACACCGTCTACACCTATATACCCATTTGTAACTGGCGTTGTATAGACATTACTGTGTCCTGGATATCTCGGTCGGTATCCATCAGATTTGTGATGGTTTGACAGGAGTGGATTACCGTGCTGTGATCTCTTCCACCAAAGGCTTTTCCGATCTCCTTGAGGGAGTGATCCGTAAACTTTTTGCAGAGATACATGGCTATCTGGCGAGCCTGCACAATCTTCCTCTTTCTGGATTTGCCCGTCAATTCTTCCACATCCAGATTTTGAGCATCACATACTTTGCGCTGTATGCTGTCAATCGAAATCTTTCGTGAAAAGTCATTCACAAAGTTCTTTACGATTTTTCTGGTAACTGCCAGGTCCAATTTATTTCGGCTCAATTTGGCCTGCGCCTTCATGGAGTTCAGCACTCCTTCAAGTTCGCGAATGTTGGTTGTAATATTGTGAGCGATAAACTCGACAATTTCTCTCGGTAGCTCGATACCGTCTGCACTCATTTTGCTTTCCAGTATCGCAACCCTTGTTTCGTAGGCAGGCACTCCCAAATCAGTAATCAAGCCCCACTTAAATCTGGATAACAATCGCTCTTCCATCCCCTCAAGGTCTTTGGGTGGGCGATCAGAAGTCAAAATGATTTGCTTTCCGTTTTGATGAAGATGGTTAAATGTATGGAAGAAAATATCCTGAGTTTTGTCTTTATTGGCAAAAAACTGAATGTCATCTACAATTAAGACGTCCACCATTTGATAGAAATGTATGAAGTCGCTGATGGAGCCGGTCTTCAAAGCTTCAATGAACTGATTGGTAAATTTCTCGGAAGTAACATAAAGGACAATTTTGTTATTAAAATTCTCCTTAACGAAATTTCCTACAGCCTGTGCAAGATGCGTTTTGCCCAGGCCGACACTGCTATATAACACCAGAGGATTGAATGCCGTGCCTCCGGGTTTATTTCCAATTGCCAGCCCTGCGGACCTGGCCAGCTGATTACACTCTCCTTCTACAAAGTTTCCAAAGGTATAGTTTGGGTTAAGTTGGGATTGTACAGTGGCTCGTCGTATGCCTGGAATCACAAATGGATTCTTAATTGGGTCTACAGGCGTTTTAGCAAACTCCGGCTGCTGTTCGACCTCCGGTGGCTGATTTTGAGGTTGCTGGACATTGGTGGGAGCATCTACGCTGAATCCTGGTGCGCCATTGTCTACGATAATGCGATATTCCAAACGGGCATTGACTCCTAGCTCCTGTCGAATGGTCTTTCGCAGTAAGGGTACGTAATGCTCTTCCAGCCACTCGTAAAAAAACTGGCTAGGGACCTCTATAGTCAGCACATTGTCTTCTATCTTGACCGCAGTGATGGGTTCAAACCATGTCTTAAAGCTCTGCTCATTCACATTTTCCCTAATGATCTTAAGGCAGTTAGTCCAGACTTCACCAGGGGTTTTGTGCATTAATAGTGGGTTGTTTGGTGTGAAATCGCAAATAAGAGCGAGAATGAACGGGATATAGCGCTCAAAGATAGCAATGTTTAATCTCTACCTAAAAGTCAGGCATCAATTTACCAGAATTTTTTTGAAGCTGGCCGAACGCTTCAGTTTTCTGCCCTTTTTGAAATAGAAGTCTACTCTGCCGAGTAGGATTCCAGCCCAGCCTGCCTGATTCACCACAACAAGCTCTGAATCTTTGTTCTTCACCACCCTCGGTTCGTCCAAAAAACTGTGCGTATGACCGCCTAGAATTAGGTCAATATTTGCTGATCTCTCCGCCAGAGCAATATCGGAGATCTTGTTGCTTTCGTACTCCAATCCCAAATGAGACAGACAAATAACCAGTTGACAGCCGTGATCATTCCTTAAACTTTTAGCTACGGCATTAGCCCGTTCCAGTGGATCCTGGTACTGTGTATTGCCATAAAGTGCGGCAGGAACCAAGCCATCTAACTCAATTCCAATGCCAAAAAGTCCAACTTTTATAGAGCCTTTTTGTATTATATGATAAGGTCTTGTCAAATTGTGGAGCTGCGTGTCCGAAAAGTCGTAATTGGATGACAACATCGGGAACCTGGCTGCCGAAGTATGATCGGCCAATATTTGCATGCCCCCATCAAAATCGTGATTACCAATCGTAGCAGCATCATAGCCCATTTCATTCATGAGCTTGAACTCCAGCTCCCCTTTGAAAACGTTGAAGTAAGGAGTTCCCTGAAATATATCGCCTGAGTCCAGCAGTAGCACGTGCTGCTCCTGCTTTCGAATCTGGCCAATAAGAGCTGCTCTTCGAGCAGCACCGCCAAGTCCCTGGTATTTTCCACCATCCATTGGAAAAGGATCAATTCGGCTATGCACATCATTTGTGTGCAGAATAGTGATCTTCTCGATTCGATCACTGCTCGCCAAAAGCTGCATTGGCATTCCACTCAAACCAGCAAAAGCGATCCCGGCTCCCAGGCCCCGAATAAATTCTCTACGGCTTTTCATACGCATGTGTTCATAAAACGCTACTTAGGGATGGCGAATCAATAACTGTCCATATTGACTTGCTAGAAATAATTTATCCTTCGTTATTTTTCCCCACCAGCCATCAAGGATGCTGTCAAAAAATGCCTTGTCTAAATCACTTCTGGCGGCGTCAAAATCGGACAGTTATTGATTCCCACTCCCTTAAGCAATGGATTCAATAGATTTGATTACTACTGCACTATTTTGACCCGCCCTTCTACACTGGATTCGACGGATTCTCCGGCTGCCGTGCATGCCTGCACTCTTTCGATCAGCGCCTCTCTAAAGAGCTTATTGGTTGGGATTTGTGGCAATTCTTTGAAGAATTCACACTTATCTCCTCCATTCGCCAGGTAGTCGGAGATCACCATTGAATATTGCCCTTTAGGATCGATCGGTTCGCCATTCAGCGATACCTCGACACCTTCAGGTGATACCGTGATTTGCATGGCCTCAGATATGGGCCACCCGGCATTGGCAGCTATATGCTCTGCCAGTTGAATAACAACAGAACCTGGCAATTCCATAGCGACCAGTAAATTGTCAAAGGGCATTAGCTCATACATTTTGCCGAGGCTGATGTCTCCTTCAGAGATGTTAGGAATTCTGAGGCCGCCATTATTGACCACTGCGAAATCCATTTTTCTATCCAGATACAACTCGGCCTGCGCTAGAATCGCATCTGCAGCCCAGTTACCCAAACTGCCTTCAGGCTGTTCTTTCTCGAGGCCTCCCTTGCAATAGCCAATGGTTTTTCCCATTTCGGCTTCCAATTCTTTCTGATAAGGGTTGATTAAAGTAGATACTTCAGAATCAGAAATTGATGCAGTATCTATGCGATAATAGTGAACTTCACTTTTCCGCAAATTGTAGAAATCGCCCCCACAGGCGATACACAAACAGCTAAGCAGCAAAGCAGTGGCAAGTTTCCAGGTCATAGCGACAATATAGGAAATTTTGCCTGACTCTATCGTTGATACTCTTGAAACCAAAGTCGCAGCTTATCTTCCATTGGCTTATTTTGCGGAGTATAATCGTTGTCCTGCATTCCTCCTGCACTTTCATGCTCTGCGAACCAATTCCAAAGGAAACCTCCAGCAAACCAGGGTTCCTGCCAAAAACTTTCGAAGATGGAAGCGTATCCATTGATCTGAGCCTCGAAGTTGGGTTCATCACCTTTAGTAGGTCCAGGCAACAACCACTGTCGCCCCATTGCTCCATCGATGCTTCGATATCCAAACTCGGTGAACAGAATCTTCTTTCCATGAGTGATGCTGGTCAGCAGCAAATCGGATTTGGGCTGTGTCCACAACTCATTTAATACCTCGACTGAGGGACTCATTTCGTCGGTCAAGGGAAAATAGGCATCAATGCCAATGTAATCCAATTTGTACCAAAAATTGACGAACATGTAATTGTCCCAGTTTGCAGCATAGGTGAGCTTGCCGGAATAATGTTGACGCACCAAATCCGGCAGAGCATTCCAGAAGTCAGGTCTTGCCGTAACGGCATCATCATACTCGGTACCGATGCTCAATAATTCAACCTCCAGGGATTCCGCCAGGTCGGCCATAAGCAAAATGAAGCTGCGATAATTTTCTTCCCATTCAAGCCACTCTTCTTCATCCTCCATCTGTGCATCACCAGCCCATCCATGACCCGGTACATATACAGAAGGCTTGAGCATGACTTTCAATCCTCTGTCATGAGCCTCCTGGACCGTTGCAATGATGCCCTCTTCGGTCTCCATCCATCGTTGATCTCTTCTCGGATAGGTTATGGAAGGGTTTGTATTTGAACCATAAGCATATGGGATGATAGTAATCCAGTTGGCATTCACTGCAACTATGGGACCTAGCATATCTCCTTCTGGAACTTCGTCAGGAGGAATGATGCTGAGGCCGTGGATAAGCGGACCATCTGTAACATCCGTAGCGATGTTGCTTTCTTCGGTTTCGCTATCGGGATCCGCATCCAAATCGGTCTTACTGCATGCCACTAAGATCAGTGAGATCAGCAGCATCAAAAGGTATCGATTGACAGGCACTCGCAGTAAGTGATTCATGCTGCAATATAATGTAAGCCAAGCTTGTCCAAATGTCCGAGTATCGACTTTGCCGATTCTAGTGCCCGAGCTCTTGATCGAATGAATAATGCGAATATTGGGACACAGCTGACAGAAGCTGTATTTTTGCTCCACTGATGCATGCCTATGGAAGATCCCAAACTATATCAGGAGGCCCTTTCTCATATACATGATGAGTTTGAGATAGAGCAGGAGCGGAGCGAGGACAATATGACTCGGCAACAAATGCTGGATCACCTGCAATTGGTGGTGACAGAACACTTGATGCGCAGCCCGGAACGCCTCCACCTTGCACTGTATCGCATGGATGTAAATGAAATGCAATTTCGTGAGGCACTGTCTGGACCTACACCTGCCGAATCTGTAGCCGTGCTGATACTTGATCGGGAACTAGAGAAAGTAGAGACCAGGAAGCTCTATGCGCCCAACTGGGCAAACATTCCTGATGAGGACAAACTTTAGTTCCTAAGGGACAGCGAATCAATAAATGTCCATTTTGACTTGCTAGAAATGCTTTATCCATCGTTATTTTTCTCCACCAGCCAACAAGGATGCTGTCAAAAAATGCCTCGTCTAAATCATTTCCAGCGACGTCAAAATCGGACAGTTATTGATTCCCTATCCCTAAACTTTGTGTCCTGAGGCACTAGTGCCTCAGGACACAAAGACCATTCAGGTCTATGCTATATCTTCGGCAATGATTTTTTCAATATTCATTTCTGCAATTCCAGCAATGGTCAGCGATGGGTTAGCGCAAGCTGCCGAGCCGGGAATAAAGGCACCATCCATGACATACAGGTTTTCATGACCAAATACTCTCCCGGTGAAATCACAGGTTTGTCCCATCACAGCTCCGCCCAGTGGATGATAGGTCAGATCGTCCTTTATATCCGGTAGAAAGAAGTTTCCAATTTCACCGCCATTGGCTGCATTCAAGCGATTGAATACATCAGCCAAAGCGTCTCTTGGAATAGTGCTTCCCGGCCAATCCAAATCTATATCGTTACTGGCTGGATTATAGGTAAACCTTCCCCTGGTGGGATCAAGTGTCAAACCCAAATGAATTAAACAACTGCATTCAAATCCAGTTGGAAGGTTGGCCATATCGAGTACTGTTGGAGCAACAGCATTGGCAAAGTCGTAGGCAGCAGAGGAGGAAGGGCTGCTTTGATTATCACCGGTAAGCTGGCTCAGTCCCGAACGAATACCCATTGTAGCACCGTTGGTTCCCCATCCTTCACCCAAAGTTTCGTTGATATTTGGCAGCAAACCCAATTCTCTGGAGCGCATTAGTAGTCTGGTAGTACCTACAGAGCCTGCACCCATAAACAGGTATTTGCAATGGAAAATTTTCTCCTCTGTTACATCGCCTGTTTCATTCAACAACTGTACTGCTACCTTGTAATAACCGTCTTCGATTTGCTCGATAGTATCTACCTGATGCAAGGCCTTTATGGTGACATTTCCAGTAGCCTCCGCGGCGGGGAGATAATTTTGATCAAGGCTCTTTTTTGCACCACTGTTTACACCGTACAAAATCTCACCTTTAATCGCTGCCGCTACCTTTGTGCCTGCTATCTCCTCTTTGATGATGTCCCAATCATATACCGATGAGAAATACTCAATATTCAACCCGATATTCTCGGCCTGGGACACACCTGTGCGAACAAACTGAAAGTACTCGCTGTCATTGAGCAAATCATCCGGAATGGGTACTGCGCCCATCATCTGCTGCACTCTTGGGAAGTAGGTACTTTTCAATGCCCCCAAATCGATTTCCGATGGAAAGACCTGAGCAAACAATCCATCATCAGGTGCTATGGTAATGCCGCCATAAACGACAGAACCGCCACCGACACAGGACCCCATGTAGGTATCCATACCGGGGAAGCGAATGCGCTCCAGTACACCGGTATACTTTTCGAAGGTTGTCGTGATTCCTATAGGGCCGATACTTTCGGTAGTCAACCAGCTTGATCTTTGATCTGGTGCTGCCAGTGGAGAAAAGGTATCGCCATCATCTCGAATTGGCCACCATTTGCCCCGCTCCAGAACGGTTGTTTGAACGCCTGCCTGCCCAAGTCGAAGAGCGGATACTGCTCCTCCAAATCCACTGCCAATCACTAAGGCAGAAGTATAATTTTCCAGCCCCTCTCCTTCTGTGGGGTCCGGCATATTATCGTCGTCATCATCATCATCCTTTGAGCAACCAAGCATCATTCCTGTTACAATGATTCCGGTATTTCGAACAAAGGTGCGGCGATTCAATTTATTCGGCTTTCTGGTCTTGTTTGATTTCATTTCTGGCAGTTTGTGAATTAGTTTCTTTGGTAAATGACCTCACGAATTTAAAGATAATTTCATTCTTAAAGTGTAGTGAAGTGTTGGGTTTTGGTTTTTGGTTTTGGGTTTTGGGTTTGGGTTTTGGTTTTGGGTTTTGGGTTTTGGGTTTTGGTAGTGGGCATTTGGCGCGGTGGGGAGGCGGTGCAGAATAGCCCGGATGGAAGCGTAAATGCAGGTGACAACTGAGCGACTGAGTGTGCCACTGGCGAGGGCTCGGAGCTTGCCGGAGAGACCACGCCAGTGGATACACGAAGCGCTCAGATGGTGCCAGCATTGCAGCGGACAGCCGGAAGACCGTTGCTGCGTGCCAGATGGCTTCGCTCCAAAATAATTTACTTTTGCTGACTCAAAGACCGATTGAACAAATCGAGGAGCACACCTTCTTTGAGCGCATACTCCGATTGCCAGATTTGCTTTATCTGCAATTGCTGAAGCACTTGCTGTATGAGAACCACGGCAACCACCATCAGGGCTGCTCGCTTCTCGGACATTCCGGGTACCTGCATGCGCTGCTCCAGGGTCATTTGTGAAAGTTCATCGGAGTGCTTGAGGACCTGCTGGAGGGAGAGTTTATTGGCTGGATAACTAACGGGCGAATTCAAGGCAGCAGCTTGCATTTCGACCAGGGTATCAAAGCTGCCGGATGCTCCAACGAGGCAACCGATCTCATGACGGGAGGCCTCTTTGTAAAAGCCATCGAGTTGATGTTTGATGTAGGATTTGTATTCCTTTAACTCAAGTGAAGCGATCGGCTCGGAACGATGATATTGATGATAAGTTAGCGAGGAGCCAAGGGGCAGGCTTTCTACCCAAAGTATGTCCTTTCCGCGGCCGATGATAAACTCGACTGAGCCTCCACCTATGTCCATGACCAGCACGGTGCCATTGCCCAAAGGCAGACTTTGGCGAACACCTTTGTAGATGAGGCTACCTTCTTTATCTCCGCTAATGATTTCAATATCCAGACCGGACTCGCGCTTGGCAGTGGCGACAAATTCGTCGCGGTTTTTGGCTTTACGAAGAGCGGCAGTACCGATGATTCTGTACGAGGATGCCTTCCAGGATTTTAGTGCATAGGCAAATTGTTTCAAAGCGGTAATGCCTCGGGCAAATGCAGCGCGGCTGATTTCAGAAACACCATTTTCACCGAGATGCACAAACTGACGATCCTTGGCCACCGTAACCCATTCTTCGCAGTTCCAAAACTCGCGAATCACTAAATGGAAGGTATTGGTTCCTAAATCTGCGACTCCTACTCTTTGCTTCATTCGGTTGGTTTAGTGTATAGATGACTCCTTGAAAATGCTTCGGGCAAGCTTATCTCATGGCCCATTTGAGCATTTCTCTCAAGGTGATTTTTTTGCCCCACATGAGAATACCAGTGCGGTAAATTTTCGCGGCTAAGGCAGTAGTGAACATAAAGCCGATGATGAGCATGACCATTGATAGTAGCAACTGCCACCAGGGCGGAGAGAACGGCATGAGTGCCGGCATAATGAGCGGCGAAGATAGGGGAAAAATTGAAGACCAAAATGCCAGTGGGCTATTGGGCTGATTGACGACGTACATCATGATGAAAAAGGACAGCATGATCGGAATGGTGATGGGAAAGACCAGGGCCTGAGAGTCGCTGCTGTCGTCGCCAACGGCCGAGCCTACAGCGGCGAAGAGCGCGGCATAGAGCAAGTATCCACCCAGGAAATAGAAAATGAATACGCCTATGAGCAAGGGCAGATTGAAGCTTCCGATACGGTCCAGCACCATTTGCATTTTGAATTGCATTTCCTCCACATCGATATTTTGTGCAGGTGAGGCGCCCATCATTGGGGAGCCGGAAAGCGCCTCCGGATTGGGTAGGTATCCAGCAAGCAGAAGCCCCATTCCGGTGTACAAAATCAGGGCAAGAAAGATCCATATCACAAACTGGGTGATACCTACGGCCCCGATGCCTATGATTTTGCCTAGCATCAGTTGAAAGGGTCTGACACTGCTCAGGATGACCTCTACGATTCGATTGGTTTTCTCTTCCATTACCCCTTTCATGACCATGGTGCCGTAGACGATGATGATGAAGTACATGAGAAAGCCCACACCCATACCAAAGCCGAATGCAAGTCCGCTGTTGACCTCTTTGCCATCTACGGCTCTTTCAAGAATATTGATCTTGATTTTGTCGAGGCGCTGTAGCAACTCCTGATCGATTTCGGCTGCCTGCAGTCTGGCGTTTCTGATTTCTTTGCTGAGTTTTCGATTGATGATGCTTACATTGGTGATACCAAGGGGCTGGTCAGAAATGTATTGTAGCTCGAAACTGCTCTTTTGATTGTCGTGATAGTGATTATTTGGAATATAGAGCAGACCGTCCATTTGCTTCTCGCGGTATTGCGCTGAGAGCTTTTCAAGGTCTCCTTCGGCAAGTGTGAACTGCATATTTCCCAGATCCCGGATCTTCTTTTGGCCGCTGACCGTGGTGTGAGAGAAGAGTCCGCTGTCGTCTTTTACCATTATTTTCTTCACGTCTCCGGTATCCAGGAGGAGAATGAAAATCTGCATGGCGAATAGCAGCATCATGCCGATGGGTGCCAGGATAGTAGTGATGAGGAAGGAGCGCTTCTTCACTCTGGTGAGATACTCACGTGCTATGATGAGTAGAATTTTATTCATTGGAGATTGGGCTTACCTGGGTAATGAATATCTCGTTGAGCGATGGTAGCAGCTCGTTGAATGCATTGATGGTCATGCCTTGATCGATCAGGTAAGACAATATCGCATTTGGGTTGGTGTCGGCGGTGGCTTGTATACTTAACTCTCTTTCGGATTGTGATATGATCGAAAATGGTGCCTGCTCAAATGTGGGCAAAGCGCCACTGAATCCGATTTGAAAGATATGCTTTTTGAATTGTTGCTTGAGCTGGTGTACATCTCCTTCCAATACTTTTTTGCCCTGATGGATGAGCGCTATTTCTTCACATATTTCTTCTACCTGTTCCATGCGGTGAGTTGAAAAAAGTATGGTAGCTCCTTCGGCTTTGAGCCTGTAAATCTCAGATCTTATCAGGTTGGTATTGATTGGATCAAGTCCTGAGAAGGGTTCATCCAGTATGATGAGGCGTGGCTGATGGACTACCGTACTGATGAACTGAATTTTCTGCTGCATTCCTTTGGATAACTCCTCGACGCGCTTATCCCACCAATCGGCGATATCGAATCTCTGCATCCAGGAGAGGATTTTCTCTTTGGCTTCCGTTTTAGTAAGGCCGCGTAGTCTTGCCAGGTACATAAGTTCCTCTCCTACTTTCATTTTTTTGTAGAGGCCTCGTTCTTCTGGCATGTAGCCGATGAGGCGTGTTCGGGAGATGTTCATCGGTTCGCCATCCAGCATAACTGTACCGGAATCCGGTAGCAAGATGCTTGTGATAATTCTAATGAGCGTTGTTTTACCGGCACCATTTGGTCCCAGCATACCGTAAATGCGTTGCGGCTGCACCTCAATGCTAACATGATCGACTGCCGTCGTCTTGTCAAAAGTCTTGACGATATTATTGAGGAGCAGGAAAGACATTAGGCGGTAAAGATAATGCCTTCGTGCGGCTAATTGGTTAAGCATGCGGCAATATCTGCATATTGCTCTCGCATGGGGCAAAAGCAACGAAGCCGACCTCTTTGTGGCCGGCTTCGTTGTTCCGTTTGTTCTGGAAGAATTTTTCAGCTACATCTGGGCTACAAGCTAACAATTCTCACTAGATGGGTAGTGTGTTCGTTTTCATGGCCTTTCAAGGCAGTAGTCAATTTATCTCGTTTGCTTAGCTGCAACGGATAAAGTAGCATGAGGCACCAGCATGAGGCGCTGTTTGCTAATCAGGTTTTGGGTCTTTCTGCAAACTCCGTAGGTTTTATTTTCAATTCTGATCAGAGCTAATTCCAGATTGTGAATGAATTTAACCTGTCGTGCAGCCATTTGGTTGAGGTCTTCCCGCTCATTGGAGCCTGCGCCGTCGTCAAAATTACCAGGTTTTTGTCTCTCTGCTTTATCGTTTAGTTGCTTGATCTGCTCTTTAGCGTAATTGAGTTCTTGCTGAGCTTCGTCAAGCTTTTTGAGTAGCACCACCTTGAACTCTTGAAGTTCTTCGTCGGTGTACCGCTTTGTAATCTTAGTCATAGTCCAGATTTGTTAAAAATTTGTTGGGATATTCCCAAACGACAAAACTGCTTTGTCGCCGCATATAATAGTAAGTAATGAGCTATGCGCGGTGGTGGTTCAAATTAATAACCACCAAAATACTTCCTAAAAAACCATTCCAATGCTAAAAATGACAGGATAGTAAAAAAGAGCCATTTAAGGTTGATTACGGATTCGTTTTTATAGGAACTGTACAATACCGGCTTTATTTCTTCTTTGTTCCGAAATTTCTCAGCCAATCCTGTGACCTGCCCCGGGGCGACCATTTCCCCACCGTATCGTTCTGCCAGCGCAAACAACAATTGATGATCAGCTGTCGTTTGCAAACCTTCCAGTTGCAATGGTGTAACGCTAAATTGACCGGCTGCCTGCTCTTCGCCACCAGCAAAAAAGGTCTTGGCGCGATAGCTATAATTACCTACAGGAAGAAATCCTGCATCGAGGGCGTAGGCATTTCCAGTTTTGCTAAAGGTGAAAGGATACTCCTTGCCTTCGTCATCAGTGACCGTAATGTTAGCTTCCGGCTCATTGATCAGCTCGTAGCTATCATTGTAGAGTTCGGCAGTAAAGGCTATGGTCTCATTTTCATTGAATAGGTTTTTAGCCATATTCACGCGAAACTGACGCTTGTCATTCTTGACCACAAGGTACTGTATAGCCTTGGAAACCAGCTCATCAAATGTCTCATGGTTCTGATCCTGTGAGAAGTCATGCATTTTCCAACGCCAGATTCCTTCACCTGACAGCACGGCCGATTTCTTATTGCCAGACTGCATCAAAGCGAAGAGTGGATGTGTAGTGGGGATAGAGCCAATCTGTTGCTTGAGCAGGGCCTGGGCTGTCGGTGATAGCTTATATTCTCCAAATGGGGACTGCAAAGGAGGAAAGCCCTCAACGACCTGCGAAAAGCCCGAATCCAAAGTAAAAAGGTTAAAATCCCCAGAAACCAGCGGCTTCACCTGATTGATGGAATTGTTAGAGCCAGAAATGGAAACGACTTCCTGTAACTCACTCACCTTGCTCACGTCCGACTGATTGGTGAGTATGTACCAGATGGGCGTTCCGGCCTTTTCCAGGCCAGAGATAACATCTGCTGCTTTTTTTCTTTTGGATGGCAAACCATGTAGTATGGCCAGGTCATAGTCTTTTGTGTTTCCGCTAAACTTCCTGATGTAGCTGACCGTCGTTTCATAATTTCGATTCGTCTCTATGGACTGTTTCAATGCAGAGAGATCGGGATGCGGGCTATTGGCCAGAATGAGAATCTTCTGTCTGCTATCCAATACATCGATGTATATATTTTGCCGATTATTGCCTGTGCTTTGCTCTCCTTCCACCGGACTCAGTGTAACTGTAAACTGCTGGATTCCCGCCTTGTCCACATCCACGATAATCTCCTCAGAGTATAGGAAGTTCTCCTTGTTGATGGTCACTGTTTTGCTGTGCACTTTAGTGCCTCCTGCCTTTCCTTTGTAGACGTTCAGGGTCGTTTTGGCTCCCTTTGCATTTCTGGAGCTAAACTCAACCCTCATGGTTGTCTTGTCCCCCAAGTAGGCAATCTCATTGTGCAGCACCTTGTCGAGTACAATGTCTCTATTCGGCGTGGTATCGCCCAGCGCCACGGTATACACGGGTATATCCAGTTGGGAGGAACCATAGAGTGGATTGCTGCCTTGATTGAAGATGCCATCTGTTGCCAGTACTACTGCGCCCACGTTCTGGTTGTCGAACCTGTCGGCCACTTGATTAAGTGCAGAGGATATGTCGGTGACCTTCTTGTCGAAAGACAAGTTCATGCCCTCTTGCAGGTCTTCTGCGAAGGTATAGGTCTGTACCTTGTAATCTGTAGAAAGATCTTCTACCAGGCTTTGCATTCCCTGCACATACTTGAGGGAGTCCTCCGGGCTTGTTTTCGCCATCACGGAGCCGGAGTTGTCCTGAAGCAGGACAATATAGGGCTTTTGGATATCGGTAAAACGAGTCTTAATGAAGGGCGACAATAGCAGAAATGCCAATGCGCTGACGGCAAAGAAACGCAACACGGAAAGTAAATAGAGTGCTTTGCGCTGGCCTGTAGAGGCATCCTTAAACATGGTATCCTTGAGATACAAAGCTAGTGCAAAGGCCAAGCCTAGCAGCAGGCAGAAGATCAGATACCAAGCAGGGTATTGTAAGGTTAAGCTAGAGTCCAATTGTTTGTATTGCTTTAGTGTAAACTAAAATCCGGACGATCTTACCTTCTAACAGCTCATTGCACCGCACACATTTATCACTTGTCCAGACACATAGCTAGACAAATCTGAGGCCAAAAACACTGCTACTTGAGCAACCTCATCAGGTGTACCCATGCGCTTCAATGGGATGATTTCCAAATACTTTTGCCTTGCCTCCTCTCCTAGCTTTTCGGTCATATCGGTCTCGATAAACCCTGGAGCGATAACATTGCATCTGATATTTCTGGAACCCAATTCCTGAGCAATGGACTTGGAAAAACCAATAATTCCGGCTTTTGAGGCCGCATAATTAGCTTGTCCTGCATTTCCGTTTACTCCCACCACAGAGCTCATATTGATGATGGACCCGGCTCTTTGCCGCATCATCGGCTTGATGATCATCTTCGTAAGATTAAAAACGGAGTTTAGGTTGGTTTGGATCACTTCATTCCATTGATCTTCAGTGATTCGTAGCAGCAGGTTGTCTCTTGTGATGCCTGCATTGTTGATCAGAATATCCACTTTACCAAACGATTCCAGTACCTCAGCCACCAATGCCTCGGCTCCTGTAAAGGAGGATGCATCGGATTGAACGGCTTTGGCCTGTACACCTTTGGCCTGCAATTCCTGTTCTAATTCTTTGGCTTTTTGCTCTGAAGACAAGTAGGTGAAGCACACATTTGCTCCTTCCTCAGCGTATTTCAGTGCGATGGCCCTACCGATTCCGCGACTTCCGCCGGTGATCAGGGCCACTTTATCCTGAAGTAATTTCATGTAACTGGCAATAAGTGCTGACTAGCTGTTTACCGTCTTTAGAGCCTCCACCATGGTTTGGCCGATGAATGCCGGTGATTCAACTACATGGATACCACATTCGCGCATGATTGCCATTTTTGCTTCCGCTGTATCTTCTGCACCACCAATAATTGCTCCTGCGTGGCCCATTGTACGGCCTTTTGGAGCTGTTTGGCCGGCAATGAAACCTACAACCGGCTTAGTACCATGTTCCTTCACATAATGAGCGGCTTCTGCCTCCATAGTACCACCAATTTCACCAATCATGATGATCCCCTCTGTCTCAGGATCGTTCATCAACAGTTCTACCGCGTCTTTAGTGGTGGTTCCGATAATCGGATCTCCCCCAATTCCGATACAAGTCGACTGGCCAAGTCCCGCTTTAGTCACTTGATCTACGGCCTCATAAGTCAGCGTACCAGAACGCGAAACAATCCCAATCTTGCCAGGATTGTGAATAAATCCAGGCATAATACCCACCTTGGCTTCACCAGGAGTCATCACTCCCGGACAATTTGGTCCCACCAGGCGGCATCCCTTGTCTTTGATGAAGGCTTTCACCTTTATCATGTCATTTACGGGAATTCCCTCAGTAATGCAGATAATCAATCCGATGCCAGCATCGGCAGCCTCCATGATCGCATCAGCAGCAAATGGTGGTGGTACGAAGATGATGGATACATCAGCCTGTGTTTCCTTGATGGCCTCAGCCACGGTATTAAACACCGGACGATCATGATGTACCTGGCCGCCTTTGTTCGGCGTCACACCGCCTACGACGTTGGTGCCATATTCGATCATCTGACCGGCATGAAAAGAACCTTCTGTACCTGTGAAACCCTGAACAATAATTCGGGAGTCTTTATTTACTAATACGCTCATTGTGAATTAGATTGGAGTTAATTATCCTGCTATTTTCAAAGTGCAAAAATAGCAAATTTAGTTGTTGTTTAGCCCTGGCCGAGGCTTAACTTGTAGCTTGGTCGGATATAGTACTGTTGTATTACGGATTACTGATTACGGATTACGGACTTGGGACTAGGAAGAACCAGAACCAAGAACTAAGCACTAAAAACCAAAAACCATCTTTAGCCCCCTGCCAGATCTTTACCGTAGCTGCCTTGAACACCCTTACGTAGCTCCTTGAGGAACTTCGAGGCGAAGATGAAGTCGTTCAGCTCATCGTTGCCGGAGTTGAGAATCTCCTTGTTGGTTCCTTCCCACTCCTTCTCACCAAAATGCAGGAAGATCACCTTATCACCCATTTCCATCACAGAATTCATATCGTGGGTGTTGATGATCGTCGTCATCTTGTACTCCTTGGTAATATCACTTAGCAATTCGTCGATAAGAATGGAGGTTCGGGGATCAAGACCAGAGTTTGGCTCATCACAAAAGAGGTATTTAGGATTGAGGACAATAGCTCTTGCAATCCCGATTCTCTTCTGCATTCCCCCACTGGTTTCGGAAGGGTAGCGGTCATTTACACCCTTCAAATCCACCCGGTCCAGACAAAAATCAACGCGCTTTTGCTTTTCGCCCGAAGTCATATTGGTAAACATGTTCAAAGGGAACATGATGTTCTCTTCAACGGTCATTGAGTCGAACAAGGCACCACCCTGAAACAACATTCCGATCTCTGTCCTGATTTTGGTTCTTTCTTTTTTTGACATACGAGAAAAGTCCCGGCCGTCATAAACCACCGAGCCACTGGTCACTTCAAATAGCCCAACCATACACTTGAGGAAGACCGTCTTCCCCGATCCACTCTTACCGATCACGAGATTGGCTTTTCCAGGCTCCATCACAGTACTGACTCCCCGCAATACCTCCTTGTCTCCAAAAGACTTTCTTACCTCTTTAATCTCGATCATATACTAGAGTAATAACTCGGCAATGAAATAGTCTGAAGCAATGACGGCAATACTGGCTACTACAACTGCGCTGGTACTGGCCTTACCAATTTCCAAAGCACCGCCAGAAGCGTAATAGCCTTTGTAGCAAGCTATAGAAGTGATGATAAACGCAAAAACAACGCTCTTCACCAGCATCAACGTAACGTTGAAAGGCACAAACCAGCTATGCAATCCGCGAATGTAGGTATCGGGCGCAATCCCGGTTGCGATGGTGGCCAACATTCCTCCACCGATGCCTAGTGCAGCAGCGATAATGGTCAAAAATGGTACAATGAAAATAGCGGCAATGATCTTGGGAAGAACCAGATAAGAGGCAGTATTCACACCCATAATTTCGAGGGCATCAATCTGCTCCGAAATCCGCATAGTACCCAATTCGGTAGCAATGCTCGATCCCACCTTTCCACATAGAACCAAGCCAGACAAGGTCGGTGCCATCTCAATAATCACGGTATCACGAACAATAAAGCCGATGTAATATTGCGGTATAAAAGAGTCTTGCAGCTGGTAGGCAAACTGTACGGCTGTCACAGCCCCGATAAACATGGCAATAACCGATATCAGGACCAATGAACCCAAGCCGATTTCATTCATCTGCCGGAAGCATTCTTTCCAATACATTGAAAACTTCTCCGGCCGGGAGATCGTTCTCCCAAGCAGCATCAGATACTTGCCAAAGTGTTCAATTGGATTCATGCAAACGGTTTGTAGCTAATTGTACAATGCGCTGAGGCCCCCCGGGGTTTAGGAGCCGAAATTTGAAAAGCGCAAGCCCAAAAATACTCTTTTTAGCTAAACATTCCGGTCACAAATACGCTTGCCTATACTTTCCTTTTCTTGGAGCGAAAGGGACTCCAGCGCGTACTGTCCTGCCTGCTATCCGCTACAATAACGGCAGTATCTGCGCGCTTCGTGTATCCGCTGCCGGGGTCTCCTCCTAAGGTCGGAGCCCCCGCCATCGGCACACTCAGTCGCCCATCTACTACCGTTATTTTCGCTGCTATCAGGGCTATTTGGATACTACAGCCCACCGCGCAAAGTTGCAATACGTCCA
>JAHDEE010000212.1 GCA_020629005.1 Chitinophagales bacterium | reverse complement strand
AGCAAGTCAAAATGGACATTTATTGATTCGCTGTCCCTTAGTGCCCTCCCAAGTAGTTTGAGCCTACGGCGATCTTGAGACTTTGCCTAAGTATTTCACCCATAGTTGCGCACTTGCTGAACACCTTGGATTTGTAGTGTTCCGCCAGTTCTTGTTTCAATTGATCAACCTTTTGATCACTTGATAAGCGGTCTTTACTCATGACATCCATAAGTTCTCGAAGTCGATTGTTTGAAACATTGACTCTGCTGGCAATCTTGGCTCGTTCTTCACTTTGGTACTGCTTTACCGTTTCGGGAGTCATGTACTTCATACACAATTCTACGTAGGGTAAATTCTCTTTAAAGAATTGCGGAAGGTATATTCTTCTTTGTCC
The DNA here is from genome assembly GCA_020629005.1 of Chitinophagales bacterium. Classification (GTDB taxonomy): domain Bacteria; phylum Bacteroidota; class Bacteroidia; order Chitinophagales; family UBA2359; genus JAHDDV01. The sequence continues at coordinate 10,372 of JAHDEE010000212.1, read as the reverse complement.
TTCGTAGCATTGCTGGTCAAAATCGATAGCTCGAATACGATATTGCATATCATCGAAATCGGGGGTGATGTCGACCACAAAATTGTAAGCCCTCATATCACCCAAAAGGTGAACAAAGCAACGCTCATTGAACTTTACAAACTCCTTGGCAATTCTCGTTGGATTGCATTCTTCCTGATCGAGATGGCGTCCCAGGAAAATGTCTCCTGGAATTCCAGCAATATGTTCTTCAATCAACGAGTCTTTCCATTCCAGATAGTTGATTCGGTTGGGAGACAGAATATGCTCCAACTCTAATCCATACAGGCGCGATGCATCCGCAGTTTTCACGTAGAAATAGTCGTAGTTATCGTTAAAGTTGTTGATGATTCGTACACGAAATGGGCGGGAGTTTCCAAACGTACAATAGTCCACCCTGTCCACTCGCAGGTGCTCCATCACTTTTATGTTTCCTTCAGCTTTGAGCTTCGCGTAAACCATAGTAAGGCTGGGATACAATTCTCGCATATCCTGTTGAGAATAATAGACCGTTTCCCAGAGTGTATCCTGTCCATTCTTATCCAGTAGGGGAACAGAGGAACTGTAATAGGTCAGGTCATCATACTTTACTGGCAGCTCTACTTCTCTCGCATAGTTGTGTAAGTATTGTCGGAAGCCGTCCTCAATCTTGTAGAGCTTCTTCTTTTTTGAAATAGCGGTTTTACGCTCGAAATTTTGATCAAACACGGTTTAGGTATCTCGTGAACTATCTTCCAAGTAAGCAATAATTTTTGGTTTGTCTGTACTGTAGCCTCGGATAGCAAGGCTATCTTTGAAACCATGCAAATTGCTGACAATACCAGCCCTTCCTTGAATGCCGAGTCCGTCTTTGTAAAGATCCGGGAGAATACGATCCACTTACGTCGATTTTACCGTAATGCCGATGGTCCTGGAGTATTTCTGCTTCACGGTAGCATGGAAGACAGCAAAATTTTCTATAGCAAGTCTAATAGGGGCTTGGCCCCGTTTCTTGCTAGGCAAGGATATGATGTGTATGCCATCGATCTTAGAGGCAGAGGTTTAAGCACTCCCGCCATCAGTCGCAGTTCTGACTTTGGGCTATTTGAGGCGATCACAGAGGATATTCCGGAAAGCCTGGAACGCATTAAGGAGATTAAAGGGCAATACCCTGAACACTGGATGGCACATTCCTGGGGAGGAGTTTTGCTGATGGCTGCGCTTGCTCGATTTGAATATCTTCATCCAAAAACCCAGGTCTTGTTCAGTTCAAAGAGAAATATTTGGGTGAAGAACCCTATGCGCTACTTACAAATTGACCTGATTTGGAAGGGTTTGTTTGCTTTGCTTATCAAGATCTACGGATATCTTCCACATCATCCGCGCTTTTTTGGTAGTTCCGACGAAAGTGCAGGGTTTCATAGAGATACCACTGATTGGGTAAATGCAGTCAGGTGGATTGATAGCAGAGATGGTTTTGACTATGATGAGGCATGCAGTAATATTGCCTTTCCACCGAGTCTTTATCTGACGGGAGCTAATGACCAGGTGCTCGGTCATCCGGAGGATGTGTTGCGCTTTAAGGAGCAGGTTAAGAATCCACCTGATAAGTTCGTTCTTTTGTCAAAGCAAGCAGGCTTTATGCATGATTATGATCACATAAACATTATGACGCACAAAGACGCAGAAGAGGATCATTTTCAGTTGGTACTTAATTGGATCAGAGAGCTGGACAGGTAGCCTAGATTGTCTTATCTTGCAGCTATTAGCAGGAAAAAGATGACGGATATAGCCCTAGCTTGTCTTAGATGGTACGGATTTGTCTATTTTCCTGCATTATTATCGTCCTTACTGAAGAATTAGCATCTAAAGCGTGGCGCAAACACAAGACATAGAACTATTGATGAATAGCCCTGAGGAACTCATTGCAAAATATGGGCACCTCATTGACAAGGTTGTACTTCAATATATTGATCATGGTATCTTCATGGATTCTGATTATGAAGCCGTTAGAATCGAAATAGATCGCCGTTTACCGGATCAGATTAAGTATCTGGTGAGAAAGGAAGAAAATGAAGTCTATGTCAAGACTTTGTTAGTGAAAGCCACACAGACCGTGTGCAATTATTTTGAAGACAGACTACTGTTGGCCAACAAGGACAGTGAGATCATTTTGAAGTACACTAATCGGCTACATTATCACATTAATCGATATGTAAGTCGGAACCTACTTAAATACAGCGATGTTGATGATGTAGCGCAGACGGTGCGTGAAAAACTGCTGATCAAACTGCAGAAGGGCCAACTGGAACAGTTTAAGGGCGATTCTCTGTTTAGCACCTTCATTTATCGTGTTATTGACAATTTGGTGAAGGACGCTGTCAAATCCAGAAATACTGGTAAGGCTAAATTAGACAGAGCGGAGATTAAGCAGGACAAAGCTGATAATGTTTCTTTATTTTCGAAGGTATCTAACAAACTAGAGTTGGAGAAGCTTAGCACACTATATGTGCGTTTGCTTGGCCTTTTGAAGGAGTCGGACAAGGTAAAACTGTCGCTCTGTTTTAAGATATTGTACCATTTGGAACTAAGTATAGATGACGTAGCACCGCTTGGTCTTGCGGAAGAGGATCAATTGGAACTATTGAGTGTGTTTGGTTCGCGACAAGCGAAAGACCTTAAGGAGAGTGAAATTTGGGAACGCTTAAATGTCTTTATCAATAAAGCCGAAAATAAGTTAACATCGGCTGGAAACCTGTGGAAATGGTTTGTCAGACAAAGAAACAGGGTGATCGTGAAGCTGCTATATCTGCATTTTGTAACAGATAAACAGGTTCCAGTAATTAAAAAAATGACTGAAAAAGAAGAGTTCATTTTATCCAAACTCGCTGACAGACAGGTCAGTAAGCTTGCAGATGAATGGTTGTGTGCAGTAATGGTGCATTTCTACCAAAGAAAATGACAAAAAAATGTCGGAAAAACTGATCCGAGTTCGTCAGTGATTGTGACAGTATCCCAAGAGTGAATTAATTAAATTATTCTTGACCGCACCATGCTTAAGGGAATATTCAATTTTTAGGCTTATGAAAGAGATTAAAAAGAAGCGATTTACGGAGGCCGGCCACCTAAATGACAATAGTGTTGCACTGTATGTTGATGCAGTGAAACTAGGCCTGATCAATCGCTTACCTGATAGTATCTACGATCATGCGCAGGATTGTTTAAGTTGTACGACTGCGATTCTACAGCTACAAGACTTGCTTAGTGACGAAGACTATTCTGAAATGACCTCCCATCCTTACTTCGGGGAGTTGCACAGTAAGATCACAATATCAGATTCTGAGGATTTATTAGATGGAATCCTTAATCAGTTACGAGATGAGGCTGAAACCATACCAGTATACGAGCGTCTATTGGAGGAGCAGGTTACCTATCGTAATGTTTATGTTCCGCTGATACAAGTTAGCTCGCCAGGATCGGAGAAACTTTATACCAGTCATGTGGATTTTCAGTTTGCAACTGAGAGCGATAAGCAATTAACGTTGATTGTTGAGAATGCACAGGAGCGGGTCTTAAAGACTACACTAGATCCTCAGGACGCTAATTACCAACTTAGATTTGATCCTTTTGACAAGTTTCCAAGTGGTTTGTATTACTGGAAAGCAGCTCTGAAAGGTGGAAAACCGATTCTGGGCAAGTTCTATGTCTTTAATCCTAGACCAGGTGCTCAGTCTTAGAACTAATCAAAATTCAAGATTCAGGTGCCAAAGCCCGTGGAATATGTTTCCACGGGCTTTACTTTTTCTACGCTACTTCAATTCTTCTCAGTGAAACCAGAGCTTTGTCCTTTATAGGGACTTCAACTATTTGTTAGAAAAGTTAGAGCGCGGTGGGCTGAACGTGCAAAATAGCCCCGGGCGAAACGGTATGAGGTACCCAGGCAGCGTGGTGACTGCCAGCACAGGGTAGCTCGACGATAGGAGAGATGCACTGTGCTGAGCAGGAACAGCTGAATGGGTGCCGAATAATAGTGGAGCACGGGCAAGCCGCTTACGCGAATCGATTCGCTTCGCTTCAAACCCAACAACATTTTGTGCTACTATTGCTGAAATCCTGCGATTTGAAGCTGCTCCAGAAAGATTGGCTTTTACTCTTCTTCCTGGCTCGTAAAATCAAGAGCCGATCAGCGCGAAGCCAGCCCAATCCTGTACACTCATTTCAGGGCGTTGGAGAATCTTTAGTTTGGCTTTCCGCAGAGAGGAAGCATAGTCTACCCCTTCAATGATGTTGTTAAACAGTTCTTGTACCAATTCGCTTGTAGAGCTGTCGGGGATATCAAATAGTGAGAAGATGATGTTGGCGGCGCCCGAATATAGGAATCCGCGATTGATGGCGATCAGACCTTCACCAATCAGTAGCTCACCTATGCCGCTGGAGCAGCTACTGAGCACTACCAGATTTGCATCCAGTGAAAGACGGTAGGCATCGGATATGTAAAGTTTGTTATCATCATGCTCTTTTGTTCGGCCTTTTGCCAGATAGATACCTGAAAGCTTCAGGTCGCGCTCATCACCAAAACCGTGTGTTGCAATCAGTATGTACTTATAGCGCTTACCGTATTTGAACAAGTTTGTTTTGGAGGCGGAACCATAGAGAAAGGCCATCGCATCCAATTGTTTTTTTGTGAACTGATCGTACACTGCCTTCACCTCGGCAACAGTATTTGGCAGATTGCTTAGTTGGGTATCCTCAGCTACCTCATCTACTTGAAGTACTTTGGTCTCATATCCAGTTAGGGTGCCACTTTCCATTACCAGCTCCTTCGCTTCCTGTGCGCCAAAATTTACCGGTGCGATGCCCAGGAAGGACTTTTCATCACGGGAGCTTTTGGCTTCTTTACGAAGGGTATTTAAGTATAGGTGCGCAGAGTAGTGGTAGGATACTGTATACTCCCTTATGAAATATTCAAGCTCACTAAAATGCTTTGCGCGTGGATCTAATTTGCTTACCAGTGCATCAAAGGGCACAAAGTTAATGACGTCATCGCAGATGAAAATAAGCTTTTTGCATCCATTGATGTGCTCTAGAACTGGCTTCAGCAGGTAGTTATAAAGTTGATGTGCAGTATCTGAAAAGTCTTTGAACTCCAGTAAATCTATGCACTCGCGCAACCGTTGTTGAAGCTGCGAGAGATTGTCAGGGAGATCTACTTTGACGTACTTTAAAAACCTATTACTAAGAATGAATATGAAAATGTTTCGGTGGCCGACAAAGTACTCAATAATGCAGGATTTGCTGTCCATCATAGATTGCAATTCGGCAGTGTCGAGCTCTTCAAGCGTGTACTTGAGATCGTAATATTGCGGGAAGTCGCGCTCGAAGTCTTTGATCAGTTTATTGTATTCGAGTTTGTTGGCGAAGTACTTTTGCTCCATCTCCTCGATAAGCGCTGGGTTAGCGTCTTCACCTTTTGCCTTTTCCTGTATGATGCTATTCTTATGATAGCTCATTTCAAAGGACAATTCGGATTCGCGGTTCAACAGTGCTTCAGGGATGTTGGCCGTGATCTTTGCTTTGGTTTCATTGATCATCAAGAGCAGATTCATGGACTTACCGCGCTCGGCAAGTTTGAAGGCTGTTCTTCTTAGATCTTCACTGGGTTCTATTTGGTCCAGCATGTAATTGACTTCCAGACATTGCTCATAGATTGGCGCAGCCGTTCTGCTTAGCTCATACCGAGAGCCCACAGACTTCTGCACGCTTCTAACTCTGTCAATCAGCTCCGCAGCCAGGAGGTAGGAATTATAGGCGGTCCGAAGGTTTCTGGGATCTCCTGTTTCGTCAAAATTTTTCATCAAAGCATTGGCCTTATCATCCATCATTTCGATTTGTTGAATAAGATAGCCATCTGCATGTCCTTTGGGCGTATCGAAGAAGTCTTGGCTGTGATAATTTGGAATCAGATGATTCAAGGCCGTCTGCATGGTCTGCAATGACTTGACATAGTCTCCTTTTTGTCGAAAGGTAACGGACCGTTGCCAATGGATGGCATAAGTCATTGCTTTGCTGGAAATATCCTCCTTTGCAAGTACGGCTAATGCTCTTTGCAGTAGAGTTTCTGCTTCCGCGAACTGATCGAAGTCGCGGTGCAGGTGGGCCATACCGCTAAGAGCATACGAAAGATCTATTAAGTTTACGGGTTCCAGATTCTCCCTAATTTCGATTGCCCGCTGATAGTTTTCACGTGCTAGTTCATATTGTTTTAGAGAATAATGGCAATGAGCTACATTAAAGTAGTATTTGCTGGTAGAACTGTGATGCTCGCCAAAGGCGATCTGGGAAATGCGTAGGGCCTTCGAGAAATTCTCCAGTGCTTCTTCCCAGCGCAGTAGGGTATCGAAGAATACACCGATGTTGTTATAAGATTGAGCTACGTCTTTATGATTATCCCCAAAAAGCTTTTTCCTTAGCATCAGACTCTGCCTAAAATAGGTCAGGGCCTCTTCGGTATCCCCCATTTGTTGAAAACACAAGCCAAGATTGTTATAATAAAACGAATCCCAGTAGTCGCCATCCTCAACAGATTTGCTTCTCCACTCTTTCGAGGAATTGTAACACTTTACTGATTCATCGTAGTTTCCACGATCATAGTAGTGGATGCCCATGTTGTTGTATGTACTTCCGATCACAGATTCTACACCCTCTGGATTGGCTTCGAGAATTCGTAGGGCTTCGGTACAGTGATGATGCTGCAGGAAGCTTTCGCCCGTATAAGTATAGTGCCTTCCTAGCTGCATGTGACTCAATCCAACTTCTCTGCTGTCCACACCGTACTTCTGAATTCGAATCTTTAAAGTTTCACGGTAGATCGCCTGCGATTTCTGATATTGTCCATTTGCAAGGTAAGCGTAGGCCCTATGGTCATGCGTTTGTAGCATAATCTCATCAGTCGGGTCAAAATGCTGACTGGCAATTTTCATCGCCTGCTTGCTAAAGTTGGTGGCTACTTGTTGTCGGGATAAGTATATATTATGCCTTACAATATCATTGAGCGTCTTCAGGTACGCTCGATGATCTTCTTGCTTTTCGTAGATAGCAAGCAGTTCAAGCCCAACATCAACGGCTTGTTCAAACTTGGCGGCGATGGAAAGTTGTTCAACCTGTTCTTCCAGGTTTTGGGCAATTTCAGGGCTAAGGTTCAAATGTAAACTTTTGTTGAAATTAGTGAATAAAAAACGGGTAACACCGGAAAACTATGCAATTTCTTCACGTCTTCTATGGGTTACCCGTCTAAAAGAACAAAGGGTATCGCGCTGAAGCCTTTGCTCTTATATCCACACCTAAAACACTTTTGATGTTTTGGTTATTATGGACGATTACACGTTTGATTTTCCGAAAGAATGGACAAAAAGACCGTGCTTTTTCCCGAAGTGGTAAGAAATTCGCTAAGGTTTACTTAACTTCTCTGGCTCCCTTACTGATTTTCAGTTAAATACAAATTACTAATTGAACTTTCAAAGTCAGCATTCCTACGCGAATTTGCATGCAAAAACTATACTTGATGTGGTGGTACCGGGTTATTAGAGCGACTGTTCGTGACTATATTAATGACGATTTGTTTACCGTTGGCGCTGCACTTGCCTATTACGCCATGTTTAGCATCGCGCCAGGCTTGTTTATCGTCCTGATGATTAGCGGATACTTTGTAGCTCCTGAGGAAACCGGCAACAAGGTCTACAATGAGCTTGTGGACTCATTTGGTCCTGCCACGGCTCGCATGATCCAGGATTGGGTAGAGAACATCCATTTTAGTCATAATAGCCCAGGAAGGACACTGGTAACCTTAATCACCTTTGTGTTTGGAGCCACAGCAGCCTTTTCGCAGCTACTCTTTGGCCTGGACAAAATATGGGCAATTAAGGCTTCTCCTCGCTCGGGCATACTGGCTTTCTTTAAAGCTCGTCTCTTAAGTTTGGTGATGCTGGTCATCATAGGGTTTCTTCTGGTTGCCTCTGTTGTGTTCGACGCAGTGCTCACCATTGTCTACAATGAGTTCCTGGAGGTAGGATTGAACATCGGCCCCAGCTATTTCCTTGTCAACCGCTTTGGCACCTTTTTATTGACAGTCTTCCTGTTTACCTGGATATTCAAATATTTGCCTCATGTTGTGGTGAAGTTCAAGGCTGCAATCGCCGCAGGGTTCGTCACCGCTCTTTTGTTCGCTTTCGGAAAGTGGGTGATCAGCCAATATCTTGGGCATAGTAATTTAGGCATTTACGGAGCCAGTTCCAGTTTGATTGGTATGCTGCTCTGGATCTTCTACACGAGCCAAATTATTTTTATCGGCGGAGAATTCTCGAAAGCTGTACAGACCACTCCGCTATTGCCCGCAACTGATTCTGAAGACTGACAAAGAATTGTGAAAGGGTGGGGAAGGAGGAGAGGAGAAAGAGGCAAGCTTGTCAAGAAAGTAAGTATGTGTTCCCTAAATCCAAATTTCTTGCATTCCCTAAATCTAGCGGCAAAGTAAAACGTCTTGCCTCTTTCTGCTCATTTGGACGTTACCCACATTTTTGGTCACTGTTGAATGTTGTTGTTGAAATCCTAAATTTTTTTCTAAGAAAAAAATTTCCTCTATCTCATAATACTACATCATCAGGGCTGTTAAAAAGTGGAAAGCCTTGCTGCATAGCATTTGTAGAAGATTATAAACATTCCACTACAATTATCCACTTGCTTATCCAGCGTCTTTTTGTCTGTAAGCTATGATTGCAGGGGTTTATACACAGTTTGTGGAGAAAGGTACTCCACTTGTGAACAACAGTACTGTTTTTCTACTGCCTGTGTTTTCGCAGAGGAAAGTCTGTGGTTTATTGTGGATAAGATGCGGTTTATACACATGTCGGTTTGAGGTCGTTTTTGTTCACATTTATACACCCTGGGTTAACAGGCTTATGCACAGGTTGTCCACAATTTGGTTGGCCGCTGGTTGGTGGTCTGTGGGTGCTGTTCGGAAGACTTTCTTGAGTTTTGGTTTTGTGTATAAGCCTGTGGATATGTGGATAAGTCATCTGTAGTAGGCTTCTTTTTCGATTTCTCGCATCACACTTAGAGGCGTGAGGTAGCGAATACTTTTGCCTTCTTGAATTCGGTTTCTTATAAGGGTGGAAGAAATCCCTAGTAATGGCACATCTAGTTTGCTGACTGCTGGGTGGTTGTGCAGTCGTCTGGTTTTGTATCCTGGTCTTGGGTACACTATGAGGTTTGCGAGGTTCAATATTTCTTTGTAGTCCTTCCATTTGTGAAAGCTCTTGAGGTTGTCCTCACCCATAATAATACTGAAGTTTCTCGCTGGATGTTGTTGGCAAGCGATCTTTAAAGTGTCGATGGTGTAAGACGGTTTTGGTAGCTCAAATTCTATATCGGATGCCTTAAGTTTTTTTGTTCCCTCAAGAGCAAGTTCCAGGAGCGCCAGACGCTTAGTCTCTGCTAATAGATCTCGTTTTTGCTTAAACGGATTCTGTGGTGAGACAATGAACCAAACTTCTTCAAATTGTTCTTGTTGCGCGATGGTGTCAGCGATGATTAGATGTCCAACGTGTATTGGATTGAAGGAGCCGAAGAAGAGTGCTGTTCGCATGATGACTTTTGCTGTTAAAGGTACAATATTGATACGGCCTTTGTTGGCCTGGTTTCATCTTCTTCATTGAGTCGTCTAGAAATGTGCAAGCTTGTTTTTTTTGAGCGAGGCTTTAGTGGTCCTGGTTTCGCCCTTCCTGCTCTCCGTTGCAATGCTACTACTACAGTAGCGCTTCGTGTATCCGCTAGTGTGGTCTCTCCGGCAGGCTCCGAGCCCTCACTAGCGGCACACTCAGTCGCTTCTGCAGCAGCAGCATTTCCACTTCGATCAGGGCTATTTTGCACCATTCGTGGTCCGTTGGTTTTTCGATGTTTGGTTCTTTTTGGCAAAAGTAAGGTTCCGATCGGCTCTGCACCGAATAGCCTTCGATACAAACACCATCAAATAGACAGCAACGTGTTTCACGTGGAACATCCTTCCCTACCTGCGGGGCCAGACCGCGATTTGGCCCGGCGTGACGGGACATCACGTTGGGCATTGGGTTCGAATCCGTAGCCTGTAATCCCCACACCGATTTATCACCAACCGGGATGTCAGCGCGAAAAGGTAGATGTTCCACGTGAAACACTCGTGCAAACCACAGAGACTTGCTGCTAGTCAAGTTGTCGGCGTGACGGGGGGGCGTCACGCCGGCGTCGGGATTCGAATCTGTAGGCTGTGATCCATAATCCCACATCCCTACACCGATTTATCGCCAACCGAGCTGTCAGCGCGAAAAGGCAGATGTTCCACGTG
>JAHDEE010000211.1 GCA_020629005.1 Chitinophagales bacterium | reverse complement strand
CATCATCGTGGGATTGATGATGCAAGGAATATCGCCAAAATATTTGTTAAGTATTTTGATGAATGGGAGTATTGAGAAACCGAGCTATTGCTACATCACATCACCACTCATGCAGCAATTCTTCGTTTTAAAGAATTAATTCTTGATTTTAAAGAGTTGATGGGCTATCTTTGTTTTAAAGAATTGGTCTATGGTAAACTTGTCTTTCAATCAAATGTGCGTACTTTCGGCTGTGGCCAACCAGAAACGGTATGGTCTGGAGATAATCAAGGTTGTGCAGGAGGAGTCTGGTATCAAGCTAGTGCTAGGTAGTCTTTACAATATTTTGCATAAGCTGGAGAAGGAGGGGCTTGTGAAGAGTTCGATGGGAGAAGCTACTGCAGAACGTGGCGGCAATCGAAGGAAGTACTACGAGATAACTGCAATGGGTGAGACTCAGCTGAACAAGGCTCAATCAGGTCTTTCTCGCCTTTGGGGTTGGGATTTAGGTCTTCTCTCAATTGTGAAGAAAAAATTTCCAAAAGTGAGGTTTGGTCTTTTGTCAATTATCGCCTTAACTGGTGGTTCTGAAGCTGCATTTGCCGGATCAGTATCATCTGGGGGAACCCCAGATATTTGGGGGTTTTTACTGTCTTTTTCGATAATTATCCTTGTGAGTGCTCGAATCTTTTGGTTTTTGCATAACGGGAAGCACAATACTTTGGCGATTGCAAAAGAAAGTTTTCAGCTAGCCTCAACATTACTAGCATTGCTTAGTTTGCATTTAGGAGGCATTGAAGCCATTGCTGCTTTAGGATTCACATTTATGTTTTTGTTGCTTGATTCAATGCTCGATCTTTTCTTTCGCGATGCCCAAAGAACACCCTTCAGTTCAAAGACACGAATAGTCAGTATTCGGAATGTTCTAAAGTACTTCAGCTTCTTTCTTCCAATAGGGCTTCGTGAAAATATCCTTGGTGACTTAATAGAGTTTCATGAGGAGCTTAAAGGCGAGAAAGTAAACAAGTTCTTGCGAGTAATTATCATGGTTTGGCAATGCTTCATGATCCTTCTTGCTCTTGCTCGAATCCGCTGCTTGGACTTCGTCACCGGAGACAAAAAGAAAGACACAATCGACTAAATCAAACAAATACCACGCTATCAAATAGTGCGGCATTTCTCTTACTGCCGCGCACTGCCATTCACGACACCCACCAAACGACAACCAGGCCCAAACAACACCAAACCAAAACAAAGTTTCATTACCTTACATGCAAAATAGATGGTAATGAACGCTAGTCCGATAAAACCCAAGAAAGCACTCAATAAAGCCTTCCTGAAGGTTAAGCCGACACGAAACGGTATTGAGACCTTTAAGGCCAATCTGATCAAACTCCTGGATAGTATCGATGAGAATGAAAGCGAAGAATTCAATAAGAACCTGCTGGCTAGATTTCTGACAGACACCTACTTCAAAGACACGCACTTTATCAACACCAAGGGCCGGAACGATCTGGTGGTGCACAATGGGGCCAAATCCTCTTCCTCTGTAGGAGTGATTATCGAAGCCAAGGCACCAGGTACCAAGCCTGAGATGGTGACCAAAGAGAAGTTGAACAAGAAAGCCCTGCAAGAGTTGCTGCTTTACTATCTCAGAGAAAGGATCACAGGTAAGAATCTTGAATTGAAGAACCTAATTGTCACCAATGTGCATGAGTGGTTCATTTTCGATGCGCAGGTATTTGAACGGCTGTTTGCCCAAAACAAGAAGCTGGTAAAGCGATTTGAAGACTTTGAGCAGAAGGTGTTGTCTGGGACCAAGACTGACTTTTTCTACAAGGAGATTGCCAAGGCGTTTCTGGACCAACTGGAGGACGAAATTGAGTTTACCTACTTTGATATTCGGGACTACGAAAAAGCTCTAAGAAACGAAGACAAGAAAGACGATATCAAGCTCATCAGCCTATACAAGTTATTGTCTCCGACTCACCTGCTGAAACTGCCATTCGCCAATGACAGTAATAGCCTTGACAAGAACTTCTATGTGGAGCTGCTGCACATCATTGGATTGAAAGATGTCAAGGTAAAGGGTAAGCGATTGATCCGACGAAAGGACAAAGGGGAGCGAGATCGGGCCTCCTTGATTGAGAATGTAATGATACAGGTGGACAGCAAAGACAAGCTTTCCCGTATTCACAAGGTCTCCAGATTTGGGGCGGACAAGGAAGAACAGCTATTTAATGTTGCATTGGAGCTGGTGATCACATGGATGAATCGTATCCTGTTTTTGAAGCTTCTTGAGGCTCAGTTAGTCGCTTACCATAAAGGAGATAAGGAATACCGTTTTCTCACGACGGAGAAGATCAAGGACTTTGATGATATGGGCAAGCTGTTCTTTCGTGTTCTTGCTCGGAAAGTCGAAGACCGCAGCGAGTTTATTAATAACACTTTTGGCAGAGTGCCTTACCTCAATAGCTCGCTATTCGAGCCTACTGACCTGGAGCATGATACGATTGACATTAGTGGCCTAGAGGACAATCTGCCACTTGATATACATGCCAAGACTGTGCTCAAGATGCCTGGAGGCAAAAGAAAGACTGGCAATCTCAACACGCTGGAATATCTGTTTGACTTCCTGGATGCCTACGACTTTAGCAGTGAAGGTGCAGAGGAGATACAAGAAGAAAACAAGACCTTGATTACTGCCTCTGTTCTTGGTCTCATCTTCGAAAAAATCAATGGCTACAAAGATGGTTCTTTCTTTACACCAGGTTTCATCACGATGTACATGTGCAGGGAATCCATCAGAAGAGCAGTTACACAAAAATTCAGGGAGCAAGCCAGCGATAAGATTGACAGCTTTGAAGATGTGAAAGCTTATTGTACCAGCGATTTTAAGGCGGCTCACAAGCTGCAATGTAATGCCGTAATTGACGATCTGAAGATTTGCGATCCGGCTGTAGGCTCAGGACACTTTTTGGTTTCGGCATTGAATGAGATCATTGCCATTAAGTCAGAGCTGGGAATTCTTATAGATGATACTGGCAATCGTCTGCCCTTGGAAGCTACAGTCGAAAATGATGAGTTGATCCTGGCAGACCCTCAGGGACAGATCTATAGTTATCTGCCAACAGACAGCACCAGCCAGCGAATACAGCAAAGTCTCTTTAAGGAGAAACAAAAGATCATTGAAGGCTGTCTATTTGGTGTGGATATCAACCCTAACTCAGTCAAAATTTGTAGGCTACGTTTGTGGATTGAGCTGCTAAAGAATGCTTACTACAAACAGGACGGACAGCTCGAAACCCTGCCAAATATCGATATCAACATTAAGTGTGGCAACTCTCTGGTAAGTCGCTTTGCATTGGATGCAGATATTAGCAAAGCACTGAAAAAGAGCAAATGGAATATTGACACCTACAGGATTGCGGTGCAGTCTTACAGGGCGGCAAAGGATAAAGATTCGAAGCGGGAATTCCTGAAGCTGATTGATAGTATCAAGTCTGATTTTGAATCTGAAATCAGCCGCAATGATCCACGACTGAAAAAACTAGCAAAGAAATCTGCCGAGCTAAATGATATCCTTGCTCCTCAACTCTTTGAGCCCACGGCAAAGGAGAAAAAGGCAATCGACAAGAAGAAGAAAGCCTTGGTAGCTGACGTGAAAAAATTACAGGACCAGATCGACCAAATCAAAGACAACAAGATTTTTGAGAATGGCTTTGAGTGGCGGTTTGAGTTTCCGGAGGTGTTGGATGATGATGGGAATTTTGTGGGTTTTGATGTTGTGATTGGGAATCCACCATACATTCGACAAGAAGAGTTAAAGGATTTAAAATCTCATTTTCAGAATACATTCTCCTCCTATTCGGGTACAGCAGATCTATTTGTCTATTTTGTTGAGCAGGGAATATCCTGTCTTACAAGTGGTGGACAAATGAGTTTTATTATCCCCAATAAATGGATGAGGGCTGGATACGGAAAACCTCTTCGGAAATACCTTTTAGGGCTAAGAATTGAAAAGATCATCGATTTTGGAGATTTGGATGTGTTTGAAGAAGCGACTACTTATCCGAGCATAATATTCTTGTCTCGTTCGTTGCCCAAGTCTTTTTTTTCCGCGAGTAACATAATGACCTTGGACTTTCCGGAGGGCATTGCAGCACACGTAAGGCGTACACAACTTAAGGTAATTGTTGATCAGCTCGGAGATACAAGTTGGGCATTGCTGGACGAGACTGTTCAGTCTCTATTAAGGAAAATGAGAGCACACGGCACGCCATTGGTAAAGTATATAGATGGTAAAATCTTCTATGGCATCAAGACAGGTCTAAATGAAGCATTTGTCATTGATCAACGTACAAGAGACCACATTATAGATAAGAACCCTGATTCCTTAGAGTTGATTAAGCCCTTCCTAGGGGGTAGAGATATTAAAAGGTATTTGAAGTTGAGTTCGAATAAATACTTGATATTGTTCAAATCAGGACAGACAAAAATGGAGCTAGGACAGGTTACAGAAGCTGAAGCATGGACTAAGTTGCAGTTAAAGCACCCAGAAATTACTTCGCATTTGAGCAGCTATGAAGCAAAAGCCCGTAAGCGATATGATCAAGGAGATTTCTGGTGGGAAATGAGACCCTGTGACTACTACGATCGGTTTGAAGGACCCAAAATCATTATTCCGGCTATTGTCAAGACAGCGAGCTATACCATAGATTCTGCGCAGCTTTATGGGAATGATAAGACATCGATAATTCCTGGAGCTGATATGCATTTGCTTGGGCTTCTTAACAGTAAGCTGCTCGACTTTTACCTCCATCAAATCGCCTCAACAAAGCAAAACGGTTACTTTGAATACAAGCCTGTGTATGTCTCTCAGCTGCCGATAGTGGGTGCTAGTAATGAAAGTAAAATTGCCGATAGAGTGAAGGAGATTCTTGCAAAGAAAGCAGCTGACGAGACAAATGATACGAGTATTCTTGAGGTAGAAATTGACCAGCTTGTTTACGAACTGTATCAGCTGACACCAGAGGAAATCAAAATTGTTCAAGCTCATGAAAATAGATAACATCGAAGTTGCAGAACTCGTCGAAGCCAAGGAGCTATCAGCTGCAACTACCGCAGAAAAACTCACATTTGTTGTGTTCTACTCTTGGCAGTCTGACTTGAATCCGAAAACCAATCAATACTTCATCGGGGAGTGCATACAACAAGCTATATCACAATTGAATAAAGAAGGGACACTGCCAGTAAAATTGGTTCTTGATCAAGATGTGAGAGGGTCACTAGGAAGTATCAAAATAGCAGCTGCTGTGTTTGAGAAAATCGAGAAATCCGATTTGTTGATTTCGGATGTGTCAATAATTAATGGCTCGTATGGGCCAGTTCCTTGGAGCAAACGCAAAACCCCAAACCCTAATGTTCTGATTGAATTGGGATTCGGAGTTGCTCATCTCAGTTGGGAACGAGTGATATGCATTCATAATTCGGTATTCTCGAACATCGCAGATTTTCCGTTCGACATCCGTGGTAACAGAATCTTTTCTTACAAACATGATGGCAGGGCTAATGATCAATCGGCAAAAAGATTTCTTACTAGGCTGTTGAAAGACAACATTTCAAAAATTGTCTGGGCTGAGGGTGTTATGAGAGTTAAGGGACAGGCTAATCAGGTATTTAGACATGATCAGGAAAAGTTCCGAGAATTGAGAGACCTCATCGGAGTCGAAACGGAGTTTCTTGGTACAATAGAATCTCTAGCAGGACAATTCGAATGGGATAAAGATCAAAGAGCCCCCTTTAAAGCCTTGCTCGAATTCTTTTCGGCAACTAAGAATGAGTTTGTAGATAAGGAGCTACTGGCGGCTACTGTCAAGTTCAAGACAGCATTGGGATCGCTCTTGGGTGTGTGTGCCGTAGCTTTGTCACCGAGTGATCCGCTTGGCGAGTATAACAAAACAGATGTACCTGTTTTTCGCCTAGCTTCTAAGAATGCTTTTCGAGGCAGTCAAGAAGAGTACCAACGGAAGACAGGAAAGCAAAAAGCAGAGATTACCAAGGGAGTGCAGGATGTTTATGAATCCTATGTGGCTTTCCGCAAGCTGGTGAAAGAGAAGCTTCTCATGTGATATGCCGAATTACTACCTCTTCTTTTTGCCATTCCATACTCGTAATGTCTCAACATTATCGGTGCTTCGACTGTATGAGCCAGTAAATTTTCCCGGCGAATCCAGCATAAATGTATAGGTACCATTGCTTTCTAACTCTTCATTTTTGTATTGCACCCACTTTCCCTTTAGAATTTTATCGTCAATGAACGATACATCAATTTCACCTTGGGTTTCATCAAATCTATAATCACCTTTTAGTTTGTTTTTGTCGTCTTTATAGAACCTCAATGAATGTTCAAAAGTACTACCATAGCTGACCATCCATGTCCCGATCCAGGACTTATATGCACTACTTGCAACTGTATCTAAATCTTGGTTGACAGAGGAATCTTTTCTGTATCTCTCCAATGCCTTTTCTAAGGCGTTGTTTTCATTACCTAGCAGCTTCTTTTCAAATTCACAATCCTTTCCCAAAATAGATAGTTCCTTTTCTAATCTGGCTATTTCCATGTTTTGTGCTGCTATTTCATTTTCATACTTGCTTGCAATCAAATCAACTTGCTTTTCGTCGATCTCTTTCTTTTCATTGACGAAAAAGTATACTACAGCCAAGGTCAAGCTTACTATTGCACCGACTAGACTGAAAAATTTCCAAAGTCTTGTTTTCTCAATTGTTTCTTTCATGTTGCAAGTTATGACTCCAGAGGATTCATCCAATCGACCAAATACTGTCCCCAAAACCACCCTCTCCCCTCCAAAAAAAAACCCTCGCAACTCACTGAGCTACAAGGGTTTATATATGTTGGCGGTCCGGACGAGACTCGAACTCGCGACCTCCTGCGTGACAGGCAGGCATTCTAACCAACTGAACTACCGGACCTGGAATTAGGGTAAAATACCCTGTATTCACTTTTGATTTTTTGCTGCGATTGTCTAGCACTTATTGCCTGACTACCAGAGCGATGCAAATATAGGACCACTTTCTTTACCGTGCAATAGTACGGTGAGATTTTTTTGGCTTCGGAGGGAATAATGTCGCTTTTTATGAAATAGTTCCTTTTCGGGGGTCTTGGTTGCTGGTTTGGTATGAAAAAATGCTGGCGAGGAGCCACCTACCTTACAAATAGCCCCGGGCGAAACGGTATGAGGTGGCCAGATGCCGTGGTGAATGGCTGGCACTGGGGGCTCGGAGCCTGCGGAGAGACCACAGGGCCAGACCATGAACAGGCAGATGGCTGCCGAATAATAGTGGAGCACGGGCAAGGCGGTAGCTGGATAGAGCAAGGCATCGCTCCTAAAAATAAAAAAAGGGAAACAACCGAGGCTGTTTCCCTTTACAAAAAGCAGAAGGCTGAGTTTTATCTTGCTGCAACCACCATAGTGTTGCTTGCAAGTCTTGAACCATTCGCTGTCAGTGTGAAAAGATAGAAGCCTGAGCTCAGATCGCTGGCATCAAAAGCCATCTCGTGAGCGCCGGCACTGAGGGTAGTTTCGCTCAGTGCAGCTATCTGCTTGCCTTGAGCATTGAATACCTGGATCAATACATCTGCCTGCTCGACCAGCTCGAAGGCAAATTGGGTGGTATTGACAACAGGATTGGGGTAGTTTCTAAGACGGGCATCTGGGGTAAGCGACGTCTTAGCGGTGCCATCATTGTATTTGAAAGTTGTACGTAACTTTCGCTCCATTCCCTGGGTATGTGAAGTGGATGTGGATAGCGTTTTTCTACCAAAGGCATCGAAGTCATTGGAAACAGTTTGCAGATGGTCCCACAGAAGGAGTGTGTTCGATTTAGCATCTGCATTTCCGAAGCTCAGTGGCTTGGTCTCGATGAGATCCCAGTCCTGAGAGGCTGTGTTCCAGTTCAAACTGCTTACGCTTGACTTCTGATTGCCCTGGTATTCGATTTCAATTCTTTGCGCGTTGAACCACTGATCCATGGCCTCATTCCATGCTTGACATTCTGATACGATTAAAGCCCCACGCTGATCGTATGTGTTGTAGCATTGAATATTATTTGTCCACTCGGCGTCGGTTGCGTTCCAGATCTGAGATAGACTGTATTCTTGTTGTTCGTCTTCGTTGTATTCGAAGGTGGTTTGCTGGACCTTGGTCCATTCCTTTGTGTTGGGATCCAGTCTTTCGGTTAGTGAGCTGACTGGAGTGCTTTGTGCAGCAGCGGCTGCGGTGAGAATTAGCAATGCAATTGTTACTGCGCTAAATGTTTGAAGATTCATTTGTACCTATTGTTACCTTATTAGTAAAACAAGAATGAAAACGCGACCAAACATGATCATTCTTTTTGCAGAGGGTAGAAGCGATGGTGGGAGGCTTGTAGTGCTTCGGTTGTCCCGCTCTGTTGATCCAAAGCTACTACAAAAGTACCACTCGGAGCAAGTTTTTTGAAGGGGCAAAAACTTACATTACTGTAAATCAGGCAGCTAGATTCGAAAAAACTTTTGGCTTGATAGCGGCATAAATCTACATGCAATAAAACTTCTATAACTTTTCAATTATGGCAAGATACTTACACTTTTTAAACGATTTTTGAGGGGAAAAACGGGGCAGGCAGCCTACTACAGCAAAGCAGGGTACTACAGGTATTCTACCGAAAAGCTGCTGCTGTAGTGCTCTGGTAGAACGCGCTCGGTGCTCAAGGCCTTATGGCTTATCCAACAGAAACTGCATTCCTCCAAATTGACCGCCGTAGCCGATGTTTCTTTGGAGATTGACCGTGTTTGTGCCTTGCTGGTAGGTAATCTGTAGAATGCCAGGTTCGCAATTGTTGTCTGTGAGAAAAGGGATGTCGACATGGCAGAGGTGGCCGGTGAAGGAAACTGCAGGAAGTCTGGTACGTCGCCCTGCTCTATCTATATGTTGAATCTTAAGCGTGGCTTTACCTTTATCGTAGATGCGGGCGAAGGTGTAGGCGTTTCGCTTTGTATGCATGCACTCGCCCAGGATACGGAAGTAGACTTTCTTGCAAGCACGGGTGGACAGCCCGATGGCGTACAAGCCGGAAGTCAAGGGAATGGCCTCGGATGGCAGGTTGATGTTTTGGTCTTGCGACATAAAGTGTTGCACCCCGGGAGACTGAGGCTTGTGGTAGAAGTACAGTTTGATCTGCCCAAAGCCGTTCTCATACTGGGAGATCAAACGGGTACTACTATATACTATATCACCCGAAGCCAGATCGATTACTTCAATTTTGACGGAACTGCCGTTGAGGCTGTAACGGCGTTTGGCCTGTGCCCAGTCGGAGCCATTCTTGAAGGTCTCGTAATGGTAGATCTGACAAATGCCCAGCCACTCATCGTGCATGTGGTAATCGTTGATGTCCATGTAGAGCTTCTTGCCTGGCTCATAGCGGCAGTCGAAGAGCAGCTGCTTGTCCAGCCACTTGCTGGTGCTCAGGCCTTCCACTCTTTTGATCATAGCTTTGCAGATTTTGTGGAAGAGTTCCTTGTTGGGCTCTTGCTCTGTCTGCGACATATATCTATAGTAGCGCTTGTTGAACTCTGCTCCGAAATGTTTGCCGGAGATCATCCGGTACTCCATGGCTATTTTATGGTAGGCCTCGGAGGCCAGGAAGTAGCGCGCATTCTCCAGTAACAGTATGCCTCCGGAAGTGGATTGCAGATTCTCTGTGACCAGTGCCTGATCGATGATGCGGAAGTCGTAGTTATAGCCATGCGTTGATCCGTGTACTTGTCCCTTGGGGAAGGGCGAGTTTTCCATTTGGCTGAGTTCGTCTTTGACCATATTGGCCACGCCCTCTGCGAAGAACTCCTCGATCATTTCCGTCTTTTCGCAGTACCGGCCTTTGCTCATGGCAAAGAGGTATTGTTTGCGACTGGCATGCACCAGCTCATGTACCAGGTTTCGGCGGGAAGGAGAAAGTTTGATGGTATTGGTAGCGGGCAAATAGATGTCGTGCTGATCTTCGACCACTTTGACGCGACCTGGCAAGGCTGCTTTGCCGTAATGCTTTTCTAGCACCAGCGATATCTGCTCAAAGTCTGCCTGATCGTTTTCATTGAAGTCGAGCTCCAGCGAATAGCTACCAAGCCGTCTGTTAGGATTAACATTCAGTGGGCCAAAGTAGCTTGGTGAACCAATCTGTTGTTTCTTGACCGGCCAACACACGAAACGTAAGCTTGCGTCTTCTGTCTTGAGTTCGGCATAGGAAAAGGCAGGCAATTCCGTGCAAGGAAACTCAGACTTGTAGATCAGTTGCTTTCCCGTACTATCCAGGACCGCATAATATACGTAGTCTATGCCCTTGGGGCAATTGATGGATACGATGCAGCTTGCCGGTAGATTGTTTTGCACATTGGTGATCTCGATCAGGTTTTTTGGTTTGCGCAATTTCTTTGGCTTTGGCGCGAGGGGTCTCTGATTACTCTTGGGCGATTGTGGCTGCATTGGCGGATTCTTGTTTGGTGGCTTTGAATACGGCGATGCCGGTAAAGGCAAAGACATAGGCCAGCAAGATATTGAAAAGAGACAGAAACTGGTAAGGAGCATATTCAATTGCACTAACGCCAAGTGTGCTGGCCATAAAGATTCCTGAGGGTGTCCAGGGAGCCAGGTTTTCCATCATGGTACCAGCATCTTCGATCGATCTGCTAAGGGATGGAGAATCAATAACTGTCCATTTTGACTTGCTAGAAATGATTTA
>JAHDEE010000210.1 GCA_020629005.1 Chitinophagales bacterium | reverse complement strand
AAAAATCCCCTAAACTGGTGGTTTAGGGGATTTATGTCAAAAATTCTTGTAGGCTAATCGATTGAATCTGCTCTACATGAGTTTACAAACGAACTGCTCGCTACTGAATTATTACAGTCGAACTTAGCTGGGTTTTGGAGCCCTCAAAGCGAACGAGGTACATGCCGGGAGGAATAGATTGTATGTCCATTCGGATAGATTCATTTTGAGCTGCACTTAACTTCACCTGTAGTGAAAGCATCTGCTTCCCGGTCTGATCAATTAGTGTAAGCAGGCCTTGGTCTTGAGTATTGCTACTTAGCTCAATATTGATATAGTCCCTTGCTGGATTCGGAGAAACAGACAAAGTCACATTGTCTTCAGACGCTACCTCATATACAATGTGATCATCCGCTTTGGAATCGGATACTTTAGATCCCCTAGCCGTGCTGATTTCCAGATCCCCTTTAGTATAGGTCATAGAGTTTGATAGATCGATTATCTCCAGGTTAGAGCAAGGATCATTCGGATCTATAGTTCTGACTCTGTATGTTTTCACAAAAGTGCTACAATCATCGTAGGTAATTGTTCGTCTGAAATACATATAACTGCTTGGACTATAGGGAGCATTAGAGGTAACCTCTGCAATTGTCATGTCGGAACAACTATTGAAAACTTCACCTGTAGAAACATTGACCTGATTGAATACCGGACCTGCTAGTGTCTCGGCTGTGATATGGAATGACAAGTCAAATGGCGCTCCATACCAAAGGTGACTGGGACTATCATAGCTTGAACTTAGCGTCCATGTCTGTGTTTGTGAGATATTGTATATTAATTCCCCTGTCTCGTTATTATACAACTGCGCTGTAAAGTATATATTTTCCTCCCCATTCACATAACTAGGGTCTATAACAAGGTAATAACGACCGGGAAGATCCTCGTTGGGATAACATACCGCCAAGTTGCTGACATCAAGCATTGAAACGTATTGGCATTGCGTATCAGCAGAAGACCAGGCATAGTCATTGCTGGGTCTGGATTCAATGACATCAGTTTGCCATCCGAAAACACTTCCTGTAGGTTCTGCCGTAACACACAACTCATTAGTTAAGGGATCAAATGAACAATCAAAAACCAAATCAGGATCTCCATCACTACAATCGGGCTCACAGCTGTCGATAGTAATGCTGTGAAAGTCGGTATCAGAGCAACCGTTTTCTAATTCGTAGACAAACTCGATACTGTACGTTTGTCCCGCTGTGCCCCAATCAGGTCTTAGCCAATGGATATCGAATGGGTCGCCACCAAAACTCACAGTTTCGGTTTCAATAACTCCAGGGGGCTCAGTGGTAACGCTTGTACCCACAATTCCTTGTCCATTTTCGTCCATTGCATGAATGAAGATTGGACCATTATCAACACAGACAAGACTTGGCAAGCCAACCATCTCAACAGACGGCGCATCCAACACTTCAATATATCGAGTTACTTCGCATTCGTTTCCAAACTTATCACTGTAGGTATAAGTAATCGGATGGGTACCGGGCCCGGCAGTTCGTGGGTTAAAGTAGTAACGGCCTTTCCAATTGCCTGTCGCTCCGGTAATGGTGGGATTGTTTACGTCTAGCGTACTAAAGCTCGGATAGGGATAGATGTAAAGCCATCCGTGATCTTCACAAACCTCAGTATGCTCGACTCCGGCTCCATCCCTGAATTTGATATCCGGGATAGTCTGCAATATCTTATAAGTCTTGACCTCCTGACAACCTGTAAGCTCAGAAGTAGCCGTTACTGTATACAATCCTGCTGGCAGATTGCTAAAGGAGCTAGATGTTGCTGACACAGTCGATTGAGTACCAACATTCGGTTCGATGGTAAAGTTAATCTGTTCTCCTGGGGCAGCATTGGTCACGGAAACTAAGAGTTCCCCTGGATCGCCAAGGCAGTTCACATCCACAGTGTAACTGTCTAACTCAAGGCCATCTAGAATGGTAAACGACTCTGAGACTTGACAAGTCGACCCATCTTCATGAGTATATGTGTATGTATACATGTGTTCACCAAGACCCGCCACTTCGGGATCAATCAGGTAAAAGGTTTCCCCAAATGTAATCGTGTACACACCTGGACCTTCAAAGACTCCCCCAACATCAACAGGTGGTGGATCGGACCATAGCAATTGAGCATCAGTTCCACAAATCACATTGTCTTCTGGCTCGTGGAAAAGAAAGAAGTCGGCGTCGCAGCAGGTTTGTGAGCACTCATAGCAAGTGTTGTTGCAGGCGTCTAAAGCATCAAAAGTCATGGTGTTGCTGAAGGTAAGACTTCCCTGCCCATCTGAAAGGAAATTCCCGCAGATGTCTTTGGCTATTGTGGTTATTGTAACTCCCGTTGTGGTTTCGTATGTATCACAATCTTTTGCGGCTAAAACCAAAAGGTAAGTGAGACTACTTTCTGGCGCAAGCGGAAGGCCCAAATCGAACTGGTAAACTCCAGCGGGACCTTGCTCAAGGGATTGAGTATCGTTTCCATCTTCGCTGATGATGATGACGCCGGCTAACTCAAACCTTGGGTCAAACTCAAGGTCGACACTGAGTTCCTGAATGTCAGAACCGCTGTCGTTAAAATATTCGACTATAAGATAACCCGTGTTACAACCGTTGGTCTCCGGTACGTATAGCTGTGGGTTTGCCACCAGGCTTGCCTCCGGAACGCGAATATCGAAAGAGTCTTGGTAAGTCTCGCAAACCGACTCCCCAAAGCAACGATAACCATAATCGACAACAACTGAAAGTTGGTCACAGGCAACCTCTTTAATATCGTATTCGACCATCATCCTATAGGTTCGTCTCTGTGTCATTTGGCTGTTTTCAACTGGCTCAAAGATCCCATCAGAAGTTTCAAGGAATTGCACTGTTTCCTCATGATGATTGAGTAAGGTAAGTCCTGTAATATCGATCGTAGAACGAGTAAAGTCAAAGTAAAAATTTTCGAGTGGAGCCTGGCTATCATGTGTCCAAATTGCGCTTCGCTGAATGGTACCAACCTTGGAAGAAATATCGACGAGATCCGGGCCATAAGAATTGAGCGTTCCGGACATGTTGAGGCTATAATCCTCTTGAGTGCCTACAAGGTGGCCAAAGGGATTATAAGTTTGTGTACAGTCTGCAAAGTCAGGACAAGTCAGTCCAGTGTTTGCGCTCTTGTACAGGTTTTCTGAGTAGTACAACCAGGTACGCAGGTCTAAGGGCTGATCAACTCCAGATCTACATTCTTGTTGAATTTCACCAAACATGCTAATGGAGTTTTCTGAGCCGTCCGCCTCAATGTGCATAGTCTGCAAAGTTTGATATGGGAAGTTACCTGTTGTCGTGGTTAATTCCGTAGTGACCACTCCTCCATCTTCACAAGAATTGTAGTCTCGGGTCAAGTGGTTGAGCGTAACTGCCCAATCAGAATTTAAGGGAACGGCGGCAGAAAGAAAGGGAGCAAAAACTGGCCTATACTCTCCCGGGAATTCATCTTCACCGGGCTTCGCTTGCAGCAATTGGAACTGCCCAAGGAAAAGAGCTTCACAGGCACTGCCGGTACCATCCCAACCGAGGCATTCTTCTTCATAAGTAGCATAATGGAGGTCAAAGGAAGTTTCCACCAATGGATTCAGAATTTCGAAAAGCACTCCCCAGTCATCGCAACTGCCTTGCCACTCATCTGGTCTGATTTCACTGGCGAACTGACCTCTGATCATGCCGTCAAAAGGTATCAGTCGATCATCATTATCAGGAAGATCGGCAACCTGGAGATTGGCCACAAAGCGGACATCGGCATTGAAGAGTTGGCAAGTGTGCTGATCTTGTTCAAAGAAGGCTTGAAGGTCGTGAACACCCGCAGCTTGCAACTGCGGTGGAAGCTCTGTGTCCAGCGGTAAGTCAAAGAGTAGCTCCCAGGTATCTCCGTTAAGATTTGTTGTTAGGTTTGCGTCTATTTCCAATGTGACGCAATGACCAGTGTTGGTCTGCACGCAGTTATCTACTGGCTCTGGGCAACTGGCTGGTGGCAGTGTGACACCAGGACAGGCCCCGAACTGATACTCGGCAAAGTCATTGAATGTCAATTCGAACTTTCCTTCTAGCAAATCAAAATACTGAAGTGGGTCTCCTGGGTTATCGGAATCTGCATAGAGTATTTGAAACGCAGCGTTCAATACGCCATCGGCTCTAGGATTTAAGACACCGTGAGACTCTACACGAATGATGTCACCTTCGTAAGCTCTTTGAAGCTTGTGGTCAGGAGTGAGCGTAACCAGGGTGGTCATATCTGCATTTGTAAATCCTGGTGTGATTCTTTGGAAGCTAAAGTCGAGCGTAGACTGTGCAAAGCTATTGTATTCCAATGTTTGATCGACCGGTTGATCTTCCGCAAACATGTTGCAAGGACCGCAACACCTCCAAAAAATGTCTACTTCATCTCTACATAAACTAATCGCCGCATCAGGGCAATTGATATCGCAGACAGAGTCGAGGCTAATCGCAAAATGAGACCACCAATCTGGTTCCATCGCAGCATGCCAGGTTTCGGGACAGTCTGAGGTCGTAACTGCCAGGCTTACCGAAACCTGTGATCCCGCTCCTATTACGTCAGGATCTAGCGGAAAGGACATGAATGTGGTTGCCGTCTTACGTTGCGTAGTTTCACCGGTGCAATGATGAACATGCGGCCGATCAATATCAACCTCAGTTGTCACTACCTCTATGTTTGCATATGGATCGAGAGAGTTGTTGGGTCCATCAGGATAATAGGTGCGACTGGTTCCATCCGCTCCTGTAACAGTTATAGTGGAGCCGTCGACCACTTTAATAAATTGTCCTATATCTATATTGATCTTGTAATTCTGCCCTTCACATCCATCGAAAAACACAGGCTCCTCCCCTTCAAGACCAAATGACCAGGGATTATTCTCTTCAGGAATCGTTAGCAAGGCCGTAATTTGATTTGGATCATGTCCACAACTAACATCCGGACTACTCATATCTATGGAGGCTGTACATCCGGCTCCTTGATTACTGAAATTGAAATCGTCTTTGTATTCTTTGTATTCAAAGCCACACATTCTTTCGTAGTCGACTTGCAGGCTCCCTTCGCGATTTCCAAACAGGCAATAGGAGGGATTGGTTGGATCAATTTGATCGGCAGGCTGACCATTGGCTTCGCCTTCTCCGTATAAGAGCAATCGATCAGGATCATAATGGAGATTGTAGAAGAAGACAGAGAAAGAATCATTCTCGGCGAAACAATTAAAGTTGCCTTCCTCATACCAATCGATAAAAGGGCTATTGCTATCGGTGACGTCTGTAAATTTCAAGCTCACATATCGATGATATCCTTCATCTATACCGGTGCCATCGTCGACATATGAAAAACCAAGTCCATCAATATCTCGAAGCCTTCTTTGCCCTCCACTCCACACAATTCTAGTATTGTTTACAAGTTGGTCAGTAGGGTCCTCGGTCAGCACACCTAAGTCAATGGGAATTCTAATTTCATTCAGCTTCTTAATATTGCTGTTGATACTATGTCCCGCATAGGGACCGCCGTTTTTAAACTTTGCTTCAACAGCGAAATTTGGCTCTCCGCAAACATCCAGTTCGCCATCGACCGTTCTAATGGTTAGCTCCGAATCTACTTCTCTTCGAGTAGCGGGTGTAACGATACAAGTGCTGAAGTCTGGTGCATCGCACTCCAGGCCTGAATGACAACTATAGCTGATATCAGATACGAAGTCTATACCATTTGTGCATTCAGCGATGCTGAAAGTTTCTATCACTGTCACTGTGCCAGTGAATTCGCCACCAACTGTTCTAAATTCACGATTCTCAATCGTTGGGATCACCGTTACGGGAAGGCCATTGTGCAGACACTGTACTGACTGCACTTCGTAAACCACCGTGCCATCGTCTTCAGAACCGTCATACCGAAATATCAACCCGTTGGTTTGTCCTGACGTGGCTTCCATCGACCATTCCCTCACGAATTCATCCTCAGGTCGACGTCGGTACAGAGCTCTACAGCCTCCAACTTGAGTTTCGCCGTAGGGATCTCCGTTCAACTCTTGAAAATCAGCTTCTCCAAACAGAAAACCCGGACGCCAGTAACCTGGCGTTTGGTTTGGAAAGGGATTCAAGGTTCCTGTACAAATTTCATAGGCGACCTCTAGCTCTTCGTTGCTGTCTAGTGCACAGAGGTTCTGCAAATCTACTTCGATGTTACCATTGCCCAATTGGAATGGACCAAGATTGACAAAATAATCAGAGCCACCTGACTGCAGAGGCCGAATCCAGACCTCTGAACATGTTGGGCTATATCCAGTCACATTAAACCTCAATCGGTATTGTTGTGAACAGGCGAATATTTCGTCCACTGTCTCTCCAGCCTCATTAATAAAAAACTCTGTGACTTGTTGTCCCATCACATTGGATTGCTGCATAAGCGTTAGCAGCCCTAAAATCAGCATTGATCTTGCCGCCCAATAAATATTCTTCATCTTTATTGCATTATTTATTCATTAGAAAAATTGATCCAGGAACCAGTTGATCTCAAGCGAGCATAGGAATTCCATCTTGCTCTTCAATCGCATTTGAGAGCAGCCGAACAGAGCCTACTTGTTTGTCGGAAATGCTACCTGCCAATGGCAGGCACTATCAGTGGATTCACCATCGCTGGGTCCTCCGTCCTGGAAATATTAATGTCAACTCTTCATGAACATCCGGAAGTCATGCAGAAACAATTAGATTTAGTTTCTCCATTGCTTCCTAGACGAAACTACCTGTTCGCAGATGAGAAAAAAATTACAATTTCAAGCGCTCAATCCTGCAAAAAGGCAGCACACTGGGTCTATAACACTTATTATCAACCACTTATGAAGGAACACACAATCGACAAATGGCATAAGCACAGCTAAATTTGATGCGATCTGAGGACATTTTAGAAGTAGCGCTAACAGTTCACTGTAGTGTAGAGCGATAACGCTGCCACCAATTGCGAAGCACTCAGTATGTGGCATGCAAAGTCCTCAGGAGATGATGCAAAAAGTCGTCGTAGGAGGAGGCAAAAGATCATTCTTACTGTGCGAGGCAATGGACATTAAAACACAGACGCCGAGCAGGCAGAAAGCGCAGCGAATCAGGCAGTGCAGCATGAATGCCGGGAGCGGCAATGGAGCGATCAACTTTAAGAGCAGAGAATGACCTTGGAAAATCTGGATAGCCTGCCTGGCTCCAGAAGTAAATTGGGCGAGTGGGTTAAACCAGAGCGCCCCAGGAAAGGACGCTCCAGTTCATATCTTTCAAATGCATTAGTTACTATCTAGCAATAATGCAACGTTTCATCTAGACAAGGGTTCCAGTAGAAGCAACTTCCGCTTCACCTTCTCCGGCTGCTAGAGAATGGTAGTCATTTGGCTCACCACCTGCATCTGAATCTGATGCACCGGAACCACCAGTTTTGGCAACATTGTCGCCACACTTTGTAACAGCTCTACCACCGTTTACAGCAGTCAAAAGCTTGTTGTCAATCACGTTATCTTCGAATAACTCTTCTAACTTCATCATAATACTTAGTTTAGAATTTAAGGGCTCCACGTTTAAGGGTATGGAGCATTCCCTGAATCAAAATAAATCTGCAGTTCTTAATGATGTTGCAGTAAAACTAAGCTACAGTTGTCCGAAAAATCCGGACAAGTGAAATTTATTCATACAATTATCTGGCGATGGATACCACAGCGTAAGGAACAGACAGAAGATGCCGATTGCAGGAGGAAGGAGGATAGGTCCTTAAGCAAAAAGTGATGGAAGGTTTGAATGTTCGGGACTTTGCACCCGAGGCTCTATTGGCTTGTTGAGGTTTCCTGCACTTGCACCAATTCCTGCATGCCGTAAAATTCGATCGCCTTTTGCTTCAATGGGTTTGAAGTCCAATCGCTCCATTCGCCCTTGTAGGGATCATATCCACATTTTAGTGGCTTGCTGTGGATGTCGGCAGGATCTTCGACATAGGCTCGACAGTCTGTGCAGACATATCGAAACTCACAGTCTTTACAGACATTTACTTTATCTTTAGTGATATCCCAGAGCTTTTTGAAACCTGGTTTTTCGATGGCTTCAGAAATACTTGTTTCTGTGATGTTGCCAAAGGACTCGGACATGGAAGGACAATTCCTGATTACTCCCTGCGAATCAACTGATACCTTTCGATTTAGGCAATTGTTTTTCAATTTGGATTCCATCACGAATTCCATACTGGATAAAAACAGATTTCTGTGTATCTGTCCGCAGTTCAAATCCTGGGCACCGGAAGTAATATAAAAGAGGTTACTCATTCCTTCCAGCGTCCTAAAGTTAGCCTGCGTTACACATCTATCTTCCTTAGCATTATAGAGCACCAGATTTTGAATCTTTCTATTGTTTTTGAGTATGGGCATGCAAGATTCATCTGTAAAACTCTCGTGATACGGAACATCAAGTTCTACAGATCGAAACTGGTAATCTGTGATCTTCGCGGCTATCGCTTCCAGCTCTACTATGCTTAAAGCTTGCTCCAAAATAATCTGCAAATGTTTGCACCGCAATTGCTCCAACTGTTCTAAAGTGGTCTCCATTAGCGCTTCTCCCTGACTTGTATCAACGCGAACTATTGCATTGGATATTTCGAAGGGCTCTTCATATTGTTCCTTCAGGGCAGGAAAACGCTCGGGGTGACTGGTATAGAACACCAGCTCCCTATCTTCCAGAAACTTGATATACTGTTCAAAAACCGGATACTGGGATTCTGGTATTGTCCCTTTAACCTTATCGATAGGATTTTCCGATAATTGAATAATGAGGTCATAAAGCGAATTGGGAATCATATAGGTCTTCGATCTTGTGAGATCAGAAATTACTGATTTCCGACTGCCTCTTACCGGAATGCAATCTGCAAATAATATACAGTACTTACTCATTCTTTACTCTTTAAACACTTGGTCAAATTGAATCTGGTAGAAATATGCTTATGGCATGGTGTTGCATAAGTAATTCCTCTGTTGAACTTACATTCAGAATAAAGTTGGTTGTCTTTGTCCTCCTGAAAAAGTATGTCCATATAGTAGAGTCTCAGATAGTACAATGGCAAGGAGGCCAATGTATCCGACTCGCTGTATTCTACTGTACTGTATTTTCCTTCAGCCATAGTGCTGTTCTTTTTTCCAGGTAGTAATTGCAGGGAACTGAGGTCATCATCCACTGCCCTACCGGGTTCACTTCTAAAAATTGATATTCATCTTCTGCGCTATAGATAAGATCAAAGGAACCGCAATTTAAGCCTAGTCGCTTTATCAAGCGCAGCAGTTTTTCTTCGATCTCCTTTGGTAGTTTATAGGGTACATAGCGATTGGGACAATCTTGGGTAAAGGCTCTGAAATCTGTCTTGGTCGTATCGTCATTTTGCGAGAAAATAGCCATTGAATAGAACTCGTCCATGAAGCAATATGATCGTATTTCGTATTGCTTTTCGATACACTGCTGTACCAATGAAGGGTGAAACTTTTCATTGAGCAATGTACTTTCGATATCAGCCAGATTTGCTGTCAAACCATTGTAAAATCGTCTTCCGATGGTAGTCATGATTCCCTCATGCGCTGCCTTGGTGATGTAATCGCTGCTTTCGCCGGCCAGCTCGGCAATTTGTTTGGAGCTGCTAAGCAGATAGGTCTTTGGAACCTTTAGGCCAATTTCTTGCGCAATCTCCAACACCTGAAGTTTGTTGACTGAGGTTCTGTAGGGATCATTGATATGCGGCTTTTTGAAAAGCTTGCCAAAGACATAGGAAGCAATAGTCCGCTGCTCCATACCTATGTTTTTGACGGCTTCACGCCCAAAATCTTCACTAAAAATCTCCTGAACGATGCTGCTGGGATCGTATTGAGGAACAGCAAGGCTCACACCTCCTCGCCAGTACCAGACTGCGGATACATCGGCAAGATCGAAAGTGCTTTCGTTGTGTCGCAGAACGATTTGATCATTTGCAAGATCGAGATATTCAAGAGACAATCTCTCTTTGTCACAATTGACCCTAAGATATGGTGCCTGGAGATGATCCAGCCAATGCAGGACCTGCTCAATGCCATCAGTGGCGGAAGTATATTGACAAAATATAATTATCACGTTACTTGTTTTTTCTCCAAACAAACAGCTTTTTCACAGCCCTTGGAGGTTTCGTTTGATATCCCAAAATTTGCAGTACTCAGTTTCGGAAACAAGAATTGCCACTTCACAACAACAGAAGGCACCGGAACCAGAAAAGCAGACCAACATGAGCTAGGGTGCTCCGCAACAGAACACTCTAGCTCATCATCTACAATGACTCTCCTACTTTCCGGAAAGCCGTGCTGTAGAAAATCTGGTCATATCTAGACAAGTGTACCCGTCGTAGAAACTTCACCTTCGGCCATCAGGCCCGCTGTGTCATTTGGATTACCGCCGACATCAGAATCTGATGCACCAGAACCACCGGTTCTAGCTACGTTCTCTCCACACTTAGTAACAGCTCTACCACCGTTAACGCTTTTCAAAAGCTTGTTATCAATTACATTGTCTTCGAACAACTCTTCTAACTTTGTCATAATACTTATTTTAAGTTAAACTGTCTCCAATCTTCTAGGGTTTGGAGAATGCCCTGAATCACCTTGAATCTGCAGTTCTACATGATCTCATGACAAAACTAAAGAATGCTTGTCCGAAAAAACCGGACATTGCTATAGCATTATGATTTTATTTTTTC
>JAHDEE010000209.1 GCA_020629005.1 Chitinophagales bacterium | reverse complement strand
TTAGGATTCGTGGGATTGATGGGATTAGGGTTTTGGAGGGATTATCGGCTGGTGGTTTTTGGGATGCGGAATAGCTCAATAAGTGCTTGCACCTTTTTATGGTTCGCTTCTTTTGGGGACTTTTGTTGTGGCTATCTTTTGTCCCTCTTTTTCCACCAATGTACTAGGATTTTAGGATTCGTGGGATTGATGGGATTAGGGTTTTGGAGGGATTATCGGCTGGTGGGTTTTGGGATGCGGAATAGCATTTTTGTTTTTTGGAGTAGTGATGCAATCCATGACTGTCTGTCGCATTCCAAGGATTTAAAGGTTACCCCCGCCATGTGGAATTCCTCTTAACCCCAACTAATACTGACCTCCAAATTTTCACACAATCCCAACTCCACAATTCGCTGCAAAGTGGATATTCTGGCTTCTTTGACATTGTTTTCGATTTGGAAATGTAGGACTTTGTGGTCCCAACAATCCATTGACCACCATCAATAAACCATACTGTGCTCTTGCTTTTCCTGCTGCAACAACTTTTTCTGCCGCTGCTTCCGTTCCACCTGAATCTCTCCTCTTGGATCGAAGATCTCGTCCATTAGCATTCGGCGGCTGCGGGAACTGCTGAACTTGATGGTTTGATCCTTGATCGCATAAGCTTCCTGATCTATGCTGAGCACAACATCGCTTGATTGCGTTCGCAAACAATGGTATATGCTGTATTCGATCATTGCCTCTTCAATGTTGAGCAGGGATAGGGTGTTGAAAGAGATGTTTTTCTGGATGAAATCCTCTGTTACATCGCAGGTTTCTTCTAATGTCGATCGGCAACTATTGACACCATCACTCAAGAAAAACACGGAGCGATTGCTGCCACCATCGGTGAAGAGCGAAGGTACTGTTGGCAGGGTTTTGTTGAGTGGGGTCCAGCCACCAGGTTGCAATGTAGAAACCTGCTCAATCAGCTGCTCCCGATTGCTTTTTGCGGCAGATACCCGAATGCTTGGAGCTGCGTCGCAATCGCCCCCTACGGTAACCAGGCCAATCTTGGTGGTACTGGGTAGGGTGTCTAAAAGAAACAGTGCGACGTTCTGCGCCAAGTCAAAGCGGCTGGTGATTTGCTGACTTTTTGGGTTTTCGATCAGCTCGGTCATGGAGCCGGATTGGTCCAGTACAATGACCAATTCGTCCAGTGTCTTGAATCGCTCGATCAGCATGCCAATGTTATGTGGTAGAAATCCAAATTTATATACCCGGCAGTCTTCATCATCCTTGTTCAGAAATCCTCGGTTGATTTTGCCAAATCCTACGGTATCCAGTGGTGTGACGATCACCGAAGAGTCAGAATTTGCTTCACCCAAAGGGTTAAGGTTGGGCACGGCGACTTTCATCCTGCTGCGTAGTTTGTGTACATGTTCGAGATTCTCTTTAGCGACTGCATTGTCGCGATTCAGTTTCAGGGCCTCGTCCAGTAGTTTTTCGCACACTTCGAGATCCTTGTCATCAACCTTTATTCTCTGTTTTTCACTTTCACCCAGGGGCTTGACTGCGCTCTGATTATACAAAATGCAAAAGGCCTGGTTGTTGAGGATGTCACTCATAAAAATCTTGTTGTCAGATTCTGTTTCGACCTCTTTTCGATAGGCAGCCTTAAACTTTTTGAGTGCCACTTCATATTTTGGGAGGCCATCTTTACCGGTGAAGGTGTAGACCATGCCCTCATAAAAGAGCAGTTGCGATTTGTACATTTTCCGGAAGGCAGGATCTCCTTGTTTGAAGTATGTCAGCTGCTCGTAGGCTAGCTTATAATCTCCAGATTCCAGGTACTGATCGATCAGCCTCATATGCGTGGAAATATCGTCCGGATTCTTCTTTCCGAATTTCTCCACTTGTTTGAGTTCTCTTTTATTCAGAGCTTTCCTAATGCCGGAAATAGACAGCAGTTTGCTGGTATCTTTATGCAATACTTTGTCGTAATACTTGCCCGACTTCTTTTGCAGTTTGGTATAGATCGGCACTTCCTGCCCGCTTGTTGGGGTGAGTAAAGCGCACAACAGGAATAGGAGTATGACTTGCTTCTTCATCTAGTGAGTGTTTGTTGTGGAATGTGCTTGCAAGGGTAAAGAGGTCTTTGCTCGCAGAATCTCACGGATGAAGGAGCGAAAAAAACAATTTATCGAAGTGGTGCGAGTTTTGGTGAGCGCGAAGGGGAAACGAAACCTCAAAAATTGAAACGGGCTATCACTCTATCCATCACCGGATGGACAGCCACGAGACGTGGCTTTTGACGAGACATGAGGACAGCTACCAAACGTGGATTTTCCACCTGTCGACTCCCGTTGCAGGGGCTTTGTATTGTTTTGTCTGATCTTTAAAGGGGCCGCCACCGTAGTTTTCGAACTAATAGAAAATGAGTTATCTTTATCTACTCGACTGACTGGCAATAAGATGACTAAGCAAGCAGGAAGATACATTAATCCCTTGACAGATTTCGGCTTCAAGAAACTGTTTGGAACAGAGCTGAAGAATCAGCGTTGCGAAGTATTTTATGACAAGCTGAAATTTGTCTACATCGAGCTACCTAAGTTCAACAAAGCGCCAAGACTTAACCCAAGAAAAGCTACCCCGCAATGATAGAAACGCTACAAGAATTTGAACGAAAGTGCAAGCATCTCCAAAGTAAGGGAAAACCGCAAATGCATCTCGTAACCGCTTTCTTTGAACAACCAATAGCTGAAGAACTGCTTCGATTTGAAACTGTCTTTTCCTCAATTTCTTATGTGATTGAGACTACCATGGTAAATCAGGGATGGGACATCATTAAGAAGATCGACCGGCTGATGAAAGAGCATAATCCACTGCTGTATCCTGAGTTTAAGTATAAGCTGATGTTCATTACGGTCGAGAGTTATCAATTTACCAAAGATAAAGAAAGCTTGAGCTATGCTTTGAATACCATACATGATGGAATGTCAGAGGAGGAGACTTCTTGGACTGGCGAAGACCTGTTTAAGGAGTTTGTGTGGCAGCTCGGAAATTTTGCTCCTTTGATCGGTATACCCCATCTATTGTCAAAAGTGGAGATGACTGGAGATGCCAGTGAAGAGCATTCGGGTTTTCAGCAAATCTACGAGTGGACTATTTGGCATAAGCTATTGAAGGAGCAGGGTTTTGATGCTGATCCAGAGCTGTTTGGAGAAAACCTCGCACTGGCATTAGGTAGGGAGAAGGACCATGATTCTGTGATGTGCTTCACTGCTCCGCTTAGCAGAACTGAAGGCCAGCTTTTGGCAATTCCAATCGAGGACTGGTCTCGAAACCCGACAGAGTTTGTGAAAGCTGCTACTGCTTCCTGCGTTTATGATCTACTCCAAAAAGGTATCCCTCCCGTAATTGGTTATGCTTTGTGGTCCTTGATGGTCCGTGTGGATTTTGAAGGAGGGATTGGATCGATGTACGATCATATAACCATATCGACCGCAGCCATCAGGTCTTCTCTCGAACTGAGTATGCCTTCGGATGGAGAAGTCAGCAAGCAGGTTAGCATCTTGTGGGGCATGCCCTATTTGATCGACTTTCTAGAGGCAAGTACGCTTATGAATGCAGAAGATGCACAGCTTTATCAGAAGCGCTTGCAGCAGTACCAGGATCAGCATCTAGGCAAATATGGCACTGACATGTGGCGACATAAGTATCTGCTCGATTGGGAACCTAGAGCCGAAGAGGATGCGGAGCGAAGGGAGGAGCTGGAATACAGTTTAAGTCAAGAAGGGGTACTGATGAGTATTGTTGAGAGAGTGGAAAAGCAAATTTTTGATTCCTTGCAGCATGAGGAAAGGATGTTGAGTGAGGCTTTTGATTCCTCTTTTTCGAGCGAAGAACATTTGCACGGTGATGTGATGAATTCAGTGTCTACTGCAGGAAACTTAAAGAAGTATGGGCGCAACGAAAAAGTGGATGTGAAGTATGCGGATGGGAGAGTGCTACAGCAAGTGAAATATAAAAAGGTTTCTTTGGATGTGGAGCAAGGGCTTTGTACTGTTTTGTCTGATCTTTAAAGAAGAGAAAAGCGCGCACTTCGTGGGGAGCTTGGATTGGAATTCTCCTTACAAAACATCAAGCATCGAGTCCACCAGATCACTGATTTCATCAACCATCGATACGAGAGTACTGTCAATGTTGCTAACCCCGCTGAGACTTCCACTACGAGGCAAACCAACTATATCAGCATAAGCAGTTCCCTTGGAACGGAAGGCTGCAACCTTAATAGGCAGGACTCGTTTTCTACCTACCATGCCTTCTACTTTGATGGCAAGATCACGAGAACTTTCGCGATACAAAGAACGACTGATAAATACGAAGATTAAATCGCATTGCTCCACTTCTTTCACCAGATCCTTGGAGGAACTACCTAACTTAGCCGAATCTTTGTGGATGTCGAAGAGGCTTACATTTTCTTGTAGCAAGGAATACATATGCGTCACCATATGGTCTACGATAGAGCCGTCTTCCTGATTGTAAACCAGGGCTATTTTCAGCGGGCCGCTTCTTTCATTTCCTGACTGCTCAGGAGGCTGTTGCTCAGGGGGCTGGCCTTTTTGCTGTTGCTGCAAGTCTTGCATTACGCTTGAAATCAAAACAGCTTGATTGGCTTCCCAGCCAGCTGTTGTGGCAGATCCCATTGACGAAATGTAGCCGAAGTGGATGGCAACAACTTCCCATTTCATATTGAAAACTGGTGAGCCGCTTGATCCTGGTTCAGTTGAGATGCTATGAAAGAGGGTGTCTTTCTCGATTTTGGTTTTGTCATAACTGAATGCCAGCATTTTACTTCGCCCACCCGGATGCTGGATGATGGACAAAGTTTCTGTTTCCGATGGAGTACTTTCTGTCAGGGTAAGTGTCCCCCAGCTAGATAGCTTTACATCAGGGCGATCCTTTATCTTTACTTTGGTATAATCCAGTTGCTCGGAGGTCAAAAAATCAGTGTGGTCAAGAGTATAAAATGTTGAAGCTTGCCCAGGGTTGTCGAAGCCAAATTCAATACGTGCAGTCTGAGCCATCACTGCGGAAGAGATTACGTGGTTATTGGTGAAAAGGTACCATCCTTCAACCAGGAAGCCCGTTCCGAAGCCATCAGCTACATGGACCCTACAGACAGATTTCGCTTTGGAGGCTCCGGTTGCCAGCCAATCAACCTCAACCAATCCATTTCTGCCAATGATCCGTTCAAGCGTGGTTCGGTCATTGACAGCCATGCTGCTTTGTCCGTTTGACTGTTTGAGTTCCTTTTCAGTATTGTCAACTATTGTGAGTAAGGCATGGGTGATTTGGTTTCGAGTCGTCTCAATCTCATTTGGCATACGGATGCCCTGATTTTGCTCGTTGCGTATTCTGGCGAGGCGACTAGACTGCAAAATAATCATATTTGTCTGTCCGGAATTCAGTTGCAATAGCAGATCTATCGCCTCTCTCAAGCGGCCTTCTGCAAGATGGGTACGTATTTCCTGTATTTTAGCCATAAATTCCTTTGTGCTTTAACAAATTATGCCGCAAGAAAGCGCCATAAAGCCTTGAATTTCTGTTGATCTTTGTCCTAGAGAAGTTCGAATTTATTAAATTGTCTTCTCAATTGAAGGGTTAATTTCAGATTCTTAATGTATAAAATTTTTATTTCTTGTGCCGAGGCTGATAATTCCAGCAAAGAGAAGTTGCTGCAGCACCTGACTGCCAGAATCCAGGCAGGAGAGATTAGAGCAGATCATGGTGAAAGCCTGCAAGGTGGAGCTAATGAAAATGTGAGAAAAGTTTTGCTTGCAAATGCTGATTTAGTCGTGTTTCTTTTAAGCGCTAGTTTCTTGCCGTGTAAAAAGATAAGCCAGTTTGATCTCCCTGCTGCACTGGAAAACCGGTATAATGGCAGGCAACAATTTCTCGTAGCGAAGGTGAAGTCCTGTAGCCTAAAGTCTCATCCCCTGGAAAACCAAGGTCACTTGTTCGATGATGGTGATGTGGTCGAAAGTGAGCAGCGATGGGCGGAGCTTGCCGAAAAAGCAATGGAGCTTCTAAATGCACGCCATAGTCCTGGAAATGCTGGAGCGACTCGCCTAAGTTACGACTGCATTTTGGAATGTGATCGTAGTCTGCAATTTGGAGCCTTCCTGGAACATACGGTTTCGATGAAGAATTGCGGTTTCTTCTACACTTTGGGAGCAAAAAAACACTGGCATGATGGACTAGTTAAACGAATTGCCAGATGGGAAGCAGGCACGGGGCCAAATACTACAGATAGCGAGGCGTCTTTGAGGATTAAGCAGTTTAAGATTCAGGTTGAGACTTTTCGTGACTTTGGTCAAAGCATGATCCATTTAAGACAATCGTTTCTGCAGCAATTCAATTTGTCTGTAAGACATCAAACCGATTTTCAGAAAGAGGGCTTGAGCTATCTACTCCGGCAAGGATTTTTGTCACACACGAGCTACAATAAGGATACAGTTGTCTGCATACAGTTGGTGATTCGGGGCCGCCAATGGCGGAAGGGAAGTACCAATCGACTTTTGCAGGCCTTTGCCGAACAGTTGATGAACAAGGAACTTCCCCCTGAGTCTCCCATGTTCTTAATCTTCTTCAACATCGTTACAAAAGAGTCGGAAGAGAATGCGATTCATAGCATCAAGGCGGACCTGTCCAAACATCATCTGACTTGTCAGCTGCCCGTTCTCCAGAGGGTTGATCGAGAAGATGTTGAACATTGGATTGAAGAACATTACTCACCGGCCGATACGGAACAAGAGGTGCAGCAACTGATGAATCAACACTTTGCCGACACATCTTTTTCCATGCAATTTTTCAATAAAACCATGCGATTTTTGATTGACGAGTATAATCGCAAAATAATATACCGATAAGCATGAAAGAATTTGGATTCAAAAAGGCACCCAAAAGGCAGGGCCCTTCCCCTTACATAATGAAACAACCCTTGCTAAGTGCCCTAAAGCTAGCCTACGCTTTGGGCCAACCACTACTATTGACTGGTGACCCGGGAACCGGCAAAACACAGTTCGCTTTTGAGGCTGCAAGACTGCTTTCTGAAGAAGATGCTCGTTTTGCCGATAAACCATTGAGATTCAATACCAAAACTTCCTCTATAGCCAAGGACTTGTTCTATAGTTATGATGCCTTGAGCCACTTTCAAGCAAGTAATATCAGACGGGAAGAGAAGGCTAGTACTTCTTCCTTTATACAGTTACAAGCACTTGGTACGGCCATTGCACAGAGTAATCCAGCGGAGTTGCTTTCCGTTTTGCCAAAGGAAGAATTGCAGCGCGAGCCAAGGAGTTCGGTTGTGCTTATAGATGAAATTGATAAGGCACCGAGAGACTTCTGCAATGATGTGCTCAACGAGATTGAGAACTATGAATTTTCGATTCCGGAGTTATCCTTCAGTATGAAGAAGGCAGAAGATCAGGAGGTGCTAATCATCTTGACTAGTAACTCTGAAAAAAACCTGCCAGATGCTTTTCTGCGACGCTGCGTTTTTTACCATATACCCTTCCCTGATGAAGATCAGCTAGTAAAGATTTTAGAGGCGCATTTGCTGCAGCCGGATGGCAAAATACAATACGGATTTGAACGGGAAGCATTGAAACTCATCATCAGTGAATTCAACAAGATTAGAAGCAAATCTACACGCAAGCCAGCAGCCACCGCCGAACTCGTAGCCTGGGTTAGGATACTAGGCATGCATCACTTTATGGAATTGGAAAACAAGGATAAACAAATCAAGCTGATGCATAGCAATTTGTCTGTGCTGGTGAAGACCAAAGACGATCTAGTTGCAGTGAAAGACCTGGTAAAGCAGACAACCTCCTAGACCCCGATTAGATAGCACAAAAGACGATATCATTTCGCAGCCAAGAGAACATATTGGATTTCCTCTGGATGATTTGGTCAGACGCTTGCAGGCTGCTGGCTTCGAACTTTCCAACGATAGACTGCTACGCTTACAGCAGGCAGTGCAAACCTTTGGTCCCGATTACCTAAAAGATCTCGAAGGCTTAAAGTACCTAATTGCGCCCCTGGTTTGTGTATCGAGGGAAGAACAAAAGAAATTTTACCCGCTTTTTGATGATTGTTTGAGGGACTGGAAAGCCCCCTTGACTAAGCCAAAAGGTAGCAATCCAGAACCGACGAATGACAGCTGGAAGTTGCCATTTCTGTTGCTAGCTGCTGTACTGCTGATTGTCCTGTCCGTTTATCTTGTGGAAAAAGGATGCAATACAAATAACCGATTTGAACTCGACTTTAGTATCAGCAATGAGCGATTGCACTTGGGTGAAACGCTTGTTTGTGAAAACAAGAGTAGGGGAGCTGGGGAGCAAGAAAAGTTTGTTTGGGAACTTAGAGAGGAAAGCAATGGAAAGCTGCTTCATAGAGACACGCTGAGCGCTTCCAAGGACTATAGAGTGCCCATACAAAGGCTAGGCGAAAACACTAAAAAACAGGTTTGGCTTCGCCGATTTGGGCTAGAAGAGAATGAGCAGATTGCTGTCCTCAAAAAGAGTTTTGAGATTCACTGTGATTCGATTTATAAGGCACATATAGCCCACTGGCCAGATTCATTGCAATTGGGTGAGGAGCTTCGCTTGAGCCTGGCACCTGACAAAAAGCAACGCTACACCTATGAGTGGTTGATCAATGACAAGGTAGTCAATGAAGGTGATTCCCTGATGGTTTATCGTCCCAGGGAGGCAGGGGCTTACGAGGTTTCCGTGCAGCTTTCTTTTGCCGATGAGCCCTTGTGTCATTCGCCCATCAGGAAGACAATCTGGGTAAAAGGGGAACACAGACAGGCCATTCTTTCCCCTAAGACACTGCTTAAGGATTGGCAAGCCACCGCAAACTTCAAGGCTTGGTATTGGGCGCTGTTGTCACTGCTTACTTTGGTACCGTTCTGGCTCTGGTTCCGCGAAATCAAGCGGTCTCAAAGAGAACAAAAGCAGCAAAACCTCGAGCGACTCTCTTCCTTCTTTAGTGCCCCTGATAGGCCGCCCTATTTCATTCCATTCCGTTCGATGAATCATGCGATTCAGAAGGGAAAGGATTTTTATGGATTTGCCAAGCAATTGCTGAGCCGTCAGGCTAGCCAAAGAAAGGTGGTGGATGCAAAAGCCAGCATCATAGAAACTATAGACTCAGCTGGCTTCCCAAATATTATTCATAAGAATTTAAGCCAGCCACAAGAATACCTGTTTCTGATCGACGAGATCAACAAGGACAGTCTACAGTCCCGACTTTTTGACTACCTGAGCGAGTTTCTGAAGGATCAGGATGTCTACATCCGGAAGTACTACTTCAAGGGCGAGCCAGACAGTGTTTGGGATCGTAAACAGTCTACTAGCCTGTCCCTAGAGCAGCTATCGGAGCGCTATCCGCAGCATAAGCTGGTGATATTTGGCAACTGCCATGGCCTGATCAATGAAGTGCAAACAGGAGTGAAACCGCACTTTGTGTCTAGCCTGGAGAAATGGTCGTGTCGCTGCATCGTCTCGGCTATGCCTCCGGCATCCTGGTCTTACCATGAGGCCGAACTGATGGAGCATATTCCGGTGTTTCCTGCAGACAAAATGGGTTTGAAGTCTGCCTTTGATTGCCTGAGAGACGAATTTGAGCAATGGCCCGGTAAAGCCAAAAGATTCGGGAAGCGGCAAAGTGAGGAACTGAGCAGAAGACCGCTGGAGTATGATCTGCGATACATGGATTGGGAGGATTCGGAGGCTCTCAAAGATTATCTGATCTTACGGCCTGATCTATGGGTATGGCTCTGCGCCCTTTCTGTGCATCCAGTGGTTTCCTGGAATCTTTGTCTGGCCATTGGGCATGCCCTGCGGGATCAGGGTGTAATTGTGGACTATGAGTCCATTTTGTATCTGTCCAGAGTGGAATTTTTGCGTGATGGAATCTTTCCCGATGAGCTTCGAGAGGACCTTTTGAGAGAACTTGATCCTGCAATTGAGCAGATCGCCCGCAGAACGGTGAAGGATAAACTGGAAAATGCAGCTGATCTTTCCAGGCATGGCTTTGCAAACTTCCAGCTTCAGACATTTCTCTTGACACATAGCTTATTACTTGGTGCTGATTCGGAAGCAGAGAAAACAAAACTTGATTCACTGTTTGGAGCTGATATTCCAAAGAATGGTCGTGATCTTATTGAAGACATTGATCATGAAGTCAAGCTGTACCAGCGAGCGAGAGGCAAGGAAGAAAAGGGAATCGAAGCCTTTGTGCTCAAGCCGGAAAAAGCGGACAGAATCTCTTTCAAACAACCACCAGGCTGGCTAATGCTATTGGGCTGCTTACCCTTACTCTT
This sequence comes from Chitinophagales bacterium, assembly GCA_020629005.1. Classification (GTDB taxonomy): domain Bacteria; phylum Bacteroidota; class Bacteroidia; order Chitinophagales; family UBA2359; genus JAHDDV01. The sequence goes on along the minus strand of JAHDEE010000209.1, from coordinate 711 downwards.
GTGGCTGTGCTCTTTGGGCTTCAATGGTTCTGAAAAGTTACATCAGCTTTTCTTTGATCAAGGCTACCAGGAAATAGATGAAGCACGAAATGGGGTGTTTTTGCAAGAATCTATTGCTGCTGAAGATGAAGCAGCTAAACTGAACAACGAAGCAGTGCAAATGGCTCGGGTAGAGCCAGAGAACCCTGAAATTATGAGCAAGCTGGCAGAAGCGATTGGATTGCGAGGTGGCAAGTTCCTTATAGCACAAAACAATCAGGCGAAAGTACAGTACAATCTTGGAGTGAATGAATATAAACAATTCTTCTCAGCTTCTGAGCCTTCGCATTTGCAGCTAGCTAAAACAGCTTTCACAAAAGCCAGTGAAAGCCTTGACCTAAAATCTGATGCTATGCATGCTACAGGACTCTGTTATTTTTACCTGGATCAACGAGAAAGGGCAGAACTGCAGTATGAAAGCCTGATTGCCATCGCCCCTGCCTTCTTTGGAAGCCTGCAGAAACCTCATTTGCAGTCTCTACTGCAAAAGGCAGTTGACCCTATCATTCAGGATATCATCAACAACATGGTATCTGTAAAAGGCGGCACTTTCCTAATGGGTTGCACGGAAGAGCAGGGTAATAACTGTGGTAAAGATGAAAAGCCAGTCCGAAACATCACCCTTTCCAACTACAAAATCAGCAAATACGAAGTCACCCAAGAACAATGGAA
>JAHDEE010000208.1 GCA_020629005.1 Chitinophagales bacterium | reverse complement strand
CCAGCGTAAAAACACCAAGTGCCGGCATGACACCTGAGGACATTTGCATCCCGGATATACTGTGTACCTGTAGCCTTACAGATTCTTTGGCCCCCAGCAAGCCCAGATGCAATTCTCCCTGTGCAGGATTCGGACTAACTTGAATATCAATTTTACGCGCATTCGATTTTTCACGCAGTGGAGTATCGATCTGCTCTCCAGCATACATTCGGCTCACTCCGTCAGCAAGTACTGTTAGGTTAGTACGTGGGCCATCGTTATCTCCACCGCCGGGGCCACCGTTTCCGCCGCCGCCTGGACCGCCGCCATTCCCGCCGCCACCAGGACCGCCATTTCCGCCACCTCCTGGGTCATCATTGCCGCCGCCACCAGGACCGCCATTTCCGCCACCACCTGGGCCATCATTGCCGCCGCCACCTGGGCCGTTGTTTCCGCCACCACCTGGGCCGTCGTTTCCACCGCCATCTGGACCATCATTTCCGCCACCACCTGGGCCGTCGTTTCCACCGCCATCTGGGCCATCATTTCCGCCACCACCTGGGCCGTCGTTTCCGTCAGCATCTGGACCATCATTTCCGCCATCTGATTCACTCACGGGATTTTCGAGAGGCTGAGGACAAACGTTGGCCAGAAATACGTTTTCCTGAATATTTTCAATATTCGTATTCCTAAAAATAATATCGCTTAGTCTAGTCTCCCGTATATCCTCGACCATTATCGGAGGGATATAAGGATCGTGTTCGAAGTAATAGAAATCGCCGTTTCTGATACGCTCAAACTGGTCTTTCAGGATGGCATTCAAAGTAGGACCGACTGCCTTTCCCTGCAATTTATCTTCAGCAAGCAGACCCACCCACAAATCCATATCAGCCACGGTCCCGTATGCCTCAGCAAGGCGCTGCTGCGTATCTACATCTGAAGAAATTTGGTCAAAAGACTGAATTGCGTTGCCCACAAATTGCTGTCGTACCAGATTATAGTCAGGCAAGCCATGGTCTCTGCCACGCTGCAAATTAAGGGCAGCCAGATCCAGACCAAAAACCTGATCACTCGCAAAATCGGGGAACAAAAGGTTTCTTAGATCATCGATAATCTTGACGTCTACTTCTTCTTGATACTGTGACGCAAAGCCTTTTATCAAGGGTTCCAAGCCGTATTCGCCGAGGTATCCCGGATTAAAGAAAGCTTCAAACAAACTGATAGAGCCTTCACCAACAATTCCACATGCATCATCCCGTAGAAGAATCTCTGAAGCAACCATGGTATGCCCTAAGCGATAAGCAGCAGTGGCAAATAAATTACTGACATTTGGGATAACAGTTGGATCGTAACCACTGTACTGTTCAAGCTCTATGCCTAGTGCTGGAAGAAAACCTTCAAAGGTGATTGACTGCATGTATCCTCCAACAATCTTCCTTGCCGTCTGATAGATTAGCTCATCACTTTCATAGCCAAAGAGCAACAGCTCTTCACATATTCTGTTGTGTTCCCGAACAAAAAGGGTATGTAGCACCGTGAGGCCAGGTTGCTCATTTGCTCTTACATCTCCAGCGACGTAAACTTTTTGCAGACCTCCACCATCACCTGCCATCGATGGAGCAAGTGTATCGATTTCGCTTTCAAACAAACCATCAACAGTGTTGTAAGGAAGAAACCCGCCAGAAGAAACTTTCAACTTTCCCTTTTCAAAACTGCGTAGCCAATGGCTCCTGCTTTCTTCTGAACCATAGACATTGGAGGCATCAATCCAGCTTGTGATGAGGTTTTGCTGCTCACGAGGATTCGTTTCACCGGTTCCTTCCATCGCCAGTGAGCGATGAAATTCGATCGGATTGGAAAACAGTGGCTCATCTTCCGGCAAGGGTATAGGAACGCTTTCCATTCCTTCAGGCGTAAGGTCTATGTCATGATCAAGGAATTGCCCCCAGGTATATATCCAAGCGCTCAACCCTAATGCATTGGGTATACTTTGATCCTGATCGCAGACAATGTTGGAAATCTCTCTACAACCCTTGCGGTTTTCTCCGCCTAGATCAGAAAATGGATTCGTACTCCCGTACTCGGCAGTCATTTCACGACGAAATGCAAGGTCTGTTGCTCCCCACTCCCATCGGCTGTTGTCTGTCGTATTATTACAGGTGCCATCATAGGTCCGGAACGGAAACTGATCGCAGGTTTCAGGCATCCGCATATTAGCAGAGCTGCGTTCTATATGCTCAAAAACCTGTCCGTTGGTGCGCATCTTCACCTTCTTTTCCACTCGATCCTGGGCTTGCAAAGAAGTGGTCAACAAACACAATACAACCAATACGATGCCTTCACATACATTTCTTTTTATCATCATAAATATTTTTGCGTGATAAATATTCTTCTGATGATAAGAGGCAGCTTAGCTGTCTCTGTACTCGCTAAGGCATAAAAATTTAATCCGCTCCGATAAATCGAAATCGAGGAATGCGTTCTCCTCCCAGGTTGACATGCTCAACAAACATTTCGAATGGACGGACAAAATATGGGCGGTGTCCCAGCTCTTTACGAAGGTCAGGAAGCTCGTAGCAGGCCCGATAAAGCACCATTCTTTCTTCTGTCTCGGTATGCACTGCTAATCCGATTACCTCGTAGATTTTCCCCTTGTAATGCTGGTATTTACCGGGCTTGAGATTCTTCATCTTTGCTTCCTTTTCGCAGATCCAGTTTGCGCGGATTTTGTCGGTTGTAGATAGCAAACATGAAGGTAAGGCAAAAGTAGATAATGAGCGCAAATGCCAGGCATAACATCACGCTTGTCGAAGCATCGATCAGCGAAGTGCGCATTCTGATTATTTCGACAATCAAGCTGCCGAAAACAAGACTAGCCAGAATTCTGACCCACCATTTTTGTAGTATTGTCATCTCCTTCCTGATCGCTTTATATCAGTCCTGGCCCTCATCCAGATGCTCGGTGAGAACAACACTCATGTAATCAAAAAAGGGCCGAATATTCTCAAAAGTCTTTACCGTCTCCTTGAGGAAGCTGGGTGCGCAAACTTCCGCATCCGTAAAATTTCGGTGAAAGTAAAAGTTCTTCTTTCTGATAAGATCTATGTTGGGATCTTGCTTGTCAAAACCTCGGGGAGCGGTCTTAAGTTCAGTACCTTGCATCTCACCGAAGGTGTCTTTGAATTTCTTTCTTGCCATGATCTTCCGGATGGTCTTGCCATCATATTCAAACTCCTTTCGAATCAACAGCAAATCCTCCTTGTGGGGATTATAGAATCCGCCACCGACCCAGGTACTGCCAGGGCCAATGCAAAAACAGTATCCGCCTCGTCGCTTTACTCCCGCTCGTACCAGGCTTGCTCCAAAATGGATATTATAAGGTGTCTTGTCTTTCGAAAAGCGAATGTCCCGATAAATTCGCCACAAGTTCTTTCGCTCTATAACGTCGGACTTGCTCAAACCTTCAAAAACTGACTGAAGAAAATCCTCCATATACAGTTTTACATTCTGGTACTTTGGTTTGTGTTCCGCAAACCACTCCCGGTTATTATTCTTGTCCAGTTTCTTGAGGAAAGCAATTGTTTCTTTCATTACTTCAAGGGGGTTTCTAGGAGGCCCGCTTGCTTTTTACCTCCAGGTATTTGTTGATAATGTTGATGCTCAGCATCTTTGGTGTCGTTAGTATCGTCTGTATACCACTGCGCACCAGACGCTGAGCAATTTCCCTCTTTTCGACTAATGCCAGCTGCGAAAAAACTTTGAGATAAATATCCGATTTCATCTTGCACTCCATCTCACTACTCTGCTCCAACTCGGTGTTTACAAACAACACAACAATCAGCAAATGACGCTTAGACAAGGAGATCAAATAAGGTAGATTCCTTTCTAGATCCACTGGTTGCTCAAAATTGGTAAAGAAGAGTAAAATGCTTCTTCGACGAATCAGACGACGCATATGGTAAAACAGCAGCTCGTAATTAGCGTCCAGAAAATCGGTTCGCTGGCCGTACAGTTTCTCCGCAATCTTATCCAATTGGCCTTGTTTACTCTCAGCCTGGAGTACAGAGCCAATTTTGTCAGAAAAGGTAATCAGACCAGCCTTATCATACTTACGCAAGATTATGTTACTCAGAACCAGAGTGGAGTTAATTGCATAATCTAGAAGAGTCAGCCCTTCAAAAGGCATCTTCATTGATCTGCCTTTATCGACAATACAGTAGACCGTCTGAGATCGGGTATTTTGGTATTGATTTACGATTAACTCGTTCTTTCTTGCTGTTGCTTTCCAATTGATCGAGCGGATATTATCCCCCTGGTTATAGGGTTTAAGTGATTCAAATTCATCGTTCTCACCAATAGATCGAATATTCCGTACTCCTGATAGAGTTGCTGTTTGAGAAAAGACTTGTAGCTCATACTTTCGCATTTGAATGATGCTCGGATATACTGCCACATCTTCCGCCTCGCAAAGTGTCACCCTTCGCTGCAACAACTTTAAAGACTTAGCACGAATATACAATAGCAGTTCTCCAAATTTGAACACTCCTCTTTCTAATGGCCGAATATCGTAGTCAACTTCGATCATCGAATCAACGGCCATTTCCCCATCTGCTATTCCCTCTCTATGCTGAAACTGCAGTGGCAGTTCATCTACCAGCTCGAAAGCCAGATCAGCCTTTGACTGATTATAAACCCTGTAGGTAATCTGCTGCTCATCCCCTAGAGAGAGCTTCTCAGAAATGCCTCGCTCACCAATAATCAATGCAGCAGCACTGCGCAGATGAAAAAACTCCCAAAAGCAAGCAAAAATAAGCGCAAGCAGTACCAAATTAGCCAGGTAAAAAATTACCGGCACCGTATGCGAAAGCACAAACAGTAAGATCACGACGGCTAGTGTCTGATAGAATCTTGGTAAGAGGTAAGTGGATCTTAGCATTGTCTAACGTGGTACTTCTACAACTTCTATAATCTCCTTAATAACGGCAAATGGACTGATGCCCTCCATATCTGCGTCCGGAGTCATGATCAAGCGATGATTCAAGACATGAGGAGCTACATACTGTATGTCATCCGGAATAATGAAATCCCTTCCTGCCATCAATGCCACGACTTTACTTGTTTTCAGAATCGCAATCGAAGCCCTCGGCGAAGCTCCCAGATAAACCTTACTGTGATTCCTGGTGGCGATGGTGATCTGCGTTATGTACTGTAGCATCTGATCTTCTACAAAGATTTTCGCCAAAACCGCCTGAATCTCACGAATCATGTTAGGGTTCAACTGTGCAGAAACAATGCCTATATCAAGGCGACCCTGCTGATTCTTGTAGCGTTGCAAGATGCCCAGCTCATCTTTCTCAGAAGGATAACCCATATGCAACTTCATCAGAAATCTGTCCAGCTGTCCTTCCGGTAATCGATAGGTACCTTCCTGTTCCACTGGATTCTGAGTAGCAATAATGACAAAGGGAAAGGCCATGTCATAAGTACTCCCGTCAAAGGAAATCTGCTTCTCCTCCATTACCTCAAACAAGGCTGACTGTGTCTTTGCAGGAGCACGATTGATTTCATCAATCAACACAACATTAGAGAAGATAGGACCCTTTTGAAAACTAAACTCAGCCGTTTTCAAATTGTAGATGGAAGTCCCGATGATATCAGCAGGCATCAAATCCGGTGTAAACTGAATCCTGGCAAAGTCAGTTTCAATGGTCCTTGCCAAGACCCTGGCACTTAAGGTCTTCGCAATGCCCGGCACTCCTTCCAGGAGCATATGACCATCAGCCATGATGCAAACGAGCATCAATTCCAGCATCTCTCTCTGCCCCACGATCACCTTCCCACACTCGGCAAGAATCTGATCAAATTTCTGAGCATAGGCACTGACATCCATTGTGCTCCTGCCGATCGGACGCAGGCTGTCTTCCTGTTCGTTTGGAAAATCAGTATTAAAATCACTCATTACTTAGCTTTTTTATAGAAGGAATCCAATTTATTATATGTCTCCATCAACAATCCGTCACTGTATGAACCCATTTTCGCTGCTACAGACAGACGGTTTCGAATATCGTCAATCTGCTCTTCGGGAATAAGGGTTTTTCGCGATAATCTGGAAGTGAATTCTGCATCATTCTTATCAATAAAGTACTCCCGAGAAATTCGGTGATAGAACACCTTCTCCATCTTTGTGACCAGTTTCTGGTTTTGGTTTTGCTTTTGGAATAATCGACTTAGGGTCTTCACATATTCCAATGAAGTATTTTCATTTACTTTCCTCGTCGGTATCACTTGCTGCCTTCTTTTGCCACCAAACAGTACAAACAAGAGTCCGGTCAAAAGAGTCATGTAATAGGCCCACTTCAAACCCCGTTGTTGCAGCACATACTGCATCGGGTTATCAAGATTAGCTGGCCCCTCCTTTCTCCTATCCGCATCTGCATAATAAACCCGATCCACTGTAATGCCCTCAAAGGTGCTATTAAAATTATCCAGAAAACCTGGCTGCAAAGCGGCAGAATTACTAAACAACTCAGGTAGACTATGCACATACCAGCCACCTGGCACATAATCCGTTTTGGCAAATACAGTCCGGCCATCCACTTCTGCAAGTTCGTCAAAGTACCAACTATGCTCCAGCTCGGAATCAAAAAACTTAAAGGGAGCCTTAGAGGTGGACTTAAAATCTTCCGTATAGTGCTTGTAGGTAAATTCCGGTTTATCTTTTCCTACAAATCGCACTGACAAAGAATCCTCCCTTAACGTATTTGTTTGATCAGAAGTTGTGAAAGCCGCGGGATGGCTGGTTTTGATTTTTGAAGCAATTAGCATTACCGTATGTCCCTTCTCGGCCAGACTATCCAAGGTGTATGATTCCCTATCCGGAAATTCAGCTCTTGCACCAATCATGACATACAATGCTTTGTCGGCGCCATTTTTGGTTGGGATATCTCCTTTGAACTCCTCAACAGGAACATCCTGATAATAAAGCTCAAGCAACTCAGCAAACACACCGGCACCATATGGCTCCATGGAATCCAGATTATAGTTCTGGTTCCAATTTACATCCGGCACCTCTACATACTCAAAGAATACGAAAAATGCCAATAAGCAGAGGAAGATAATCCCAAGTATGATGAATATGCCGTTGTTCGACCTCAAAGCGCAGCTAAATTTTAAACAGAGAACTTCTTAAAGTCCCGATCTACTTCCAAAAACTCTTCCTGACTGATTCCGGTATTGCCGTACCAAACATATTCGTACTTGCGCGACAAAGTCCGGAAAGTCGTAATTATATCACTATTCGACAGCTCATTTACATAATCGCGATTGGTCTTGTCCGGCTTCCAATCGATCATATTTTTTTCCTGTAACTGCTGTAGTAATTTGATAAAACGCATCCTAATGGCCAAGCGGAAATTTCGGTTGCGCACGGCTGCCTCATAACCTGCCTCTGCATCAATTTCCTCCAACTTCTCTACTTCCTCTTCGTGCATTTCCTCTATCTCAACATCTTTATCTTTGAGACTGCGCAACACGATCACAATCAGACCTAGCGCCAGTAGCGCCAAAAAAAGGTAGATTAACATACGCACGCCACCAGAGGCAAAGGAAGGAGATTCCTGAACCTCTTGAGATTCCAGCAATTCATCCAATTTGTCTTTGAACCTTGGCCTGATGGTACTTTTCGTTTTCTTATAATCAAGTTGTTTTACAATCTCTTCAAAGGATTTCTTGCCACCGGAACCAGATCCTGAGCCTACGCCTGCCTTGCCTCTGCTGGCTCCTGAACCGCCTTCAGAGCCTCCAGATCGTCCCCAATTCTTGATTCGATCCCATAAACTTTGCTCACGAGATTTGAGGGAGGCACGGCCTGTGCCACTATTGCTGTTCCCGTTTGATGCAGCGCTGCCGCCTCCTGACCCTGAAGCCGTTCCAGAGCCTCTAGCTTCAGCTCCGGATCCGAGAGATCCACCCGATCCACTCGACCCTTCAGAGCCTCCGGCACCACCAGAATTTGTACCTGATCCGCCAGATGCGCCCTGGCCCGATCCGCCAGAGCCCTGTGAACCACTACCCGAAGCGCTTCCACTGCCAGAGGAGCCAGAGCCTCCACCCTGCCCAGCATCTGAATTCGATCCACGACCAGACCTCGAACCGTCCTGAGATTCCTCTGGATCGAGCCCCCATTTTGTTCTTTCAAAGTCTAGCTCATCAATCACTTCTTCAAACTCTCTTTTATCGATACTTCGCTCCTGCCCATGCAGGCTCTGAGCTGCCAGGACGAACAGAACACAAAGGATGATATTTTGAACTAGTGCATGCATAACTTATTCGGCTATCACCTGTTTTTCAAACACACTGCTATTAGTGCCAAAATCAGTAAAACGCTCATTCAGGTCCGAAGCAGTCATCAGCTGATCATTGGCTTTGGCGCGATAAACAAACATCGCATATAAAAAAGGAGCCAACAACATAGACATGAAGTACTCAAAAAAGGACTGGTAAAAGAAGGCATTAGCCCTTTCCAATTCAAATAGATTATGCCAGGTAAAGTATCCGACGATCAAGCCAGACAATCCTGCCACCAGCCCGGTGACCAACATCAGGATCAGCAATCCAGAAAACAAATAGTAAGGCACAAAGGTCAACCAGGTAGTCATGGAAAACTGATAATTTTTGATTATTTCCCGAATTGGATTAGCGCCCTTGTTTGTGAGCACAGCAGAAACATAAACAAAGTGTAATGGTATCAGCAAATAGACTAGATATCTAAAATTCGACTCGGCCATTAAAAAAGCAACACCCTGATAGAGGGTCGTCGCAACAAGTATCGGAGCACCAAAATACTTCGCATACAAAGCCAGATTACGCCAGCTTATTTGCTGCTTTTCAAAAATCAGCTTCAGTACTATATACATTAGACAATATCCGAAGCTCAAAATGATAAACAAAGGCAGGCCACCATCCGCATAACTATGTATATTAAAGCTGGCTTTCACATCCTCCGCATATTCTAAATCTTTAAACCGATCTATATTAAATCGGATCGCAAGATAATGTATGAAGGCAAATATCACAGTGCCCGGCAAAATCAGATAGCGCATAAACTTGCCTAGATTGTCCCGATATTGGGATAGCGAGGCTGATACGATTTCTGCAAAATTCAAGGGCGCCTTGTTCAGTACCACCTGCTTCACAAAGTGGCTCGGCTCAATGACCAAATCGGGATCGAGAAAATAACCTTTTCGATAACGAATGATCGGATAGATCACGAACTGCACCAGTATCAATGCTGCAGAGCCGCCGATTATGGCCACCTTCACTATAGTAGGCAGCTCTGTTAATCGTGTTACAAATGACTCTAAGAAGCCAGCGATGATGAATAAGGGAACCGTACCCAAAAGAATGCGAATCCCACGCTGCGCTGAAATCTGCAAGGAAACTGCACGACTATAAGTGCCCGGAAACAATAAGCCCTGACCAAGCACAATACCGGCAGCACCCGCAATTATGATGGCAGAAATCTCGATTGTGCCATGAATCCAAATGGTCAAAAAGGAAGTCACGAATAAACCCTTGGCATAGAAAAAGTACTGAAAGGCACCCAACATAATCCCATTCTTGATCAAAATCAGAATGGTCCCAAAAATGCCGGCCAGGCCTGCAACGAAGGCAAAAAAAGCAACTCGAATATTGTTCAAAGTGATACCCAAAAACATATCACTGCTGTCCGTCTGCTTATAAACAGCCATTGGATCTCCATCGTTGATATTATCCTCCGTCATCTCTACATAAGCCTCCCCAAGAATCACCGTGAGAAAATCCTCATTGTTGGCCGTCGAGATTACACCAATCAATACAGCAGTGGTAAAAACCAAAAAGGAAACAAGAAAGGCTGTCCTCGAACGATAAATCTCATAGGGCAGCGTACGACGAAAAAAGCCCACCACCATCGAGAAAGAAAATTTCTCCTCCTGAGAGCGGATGCTGTCAAAAACCTCCTGAGTAAGATTGTTCAAATAAACCGTTACAGATCTGCGTGGAAAAAAAGATCGCGCATAAGACAAGTCACTGCTGATCTTCACAAACAATCGCTGAAGTTCATCCGCATCTTTTGTCGGTCGCTTTAGCAATTCCTCCAATGCAGACCAATCTTCATGATTTTCTCTGACAAACTGTGATTCCTTCATAATGCGATTACAGATCAGAACTTTACGGCTCGCGCTAAAGTAAAGCAACCCAAGCACAAAATACAGCACAAAAGAAAAAATATGCCCCCGATCTTTTATTTGGCCCTATTGTACCTCGATTCGCAATAACTTACCTTTGGCGCGATGCAAAAAATCGGAATCAACACCTCGCACAATATCGTGATCGACTTTGGACTGGCAAGCACGGGAAGCAGAATCGGAGCCACTGCACTGGACTTTATGATCCTTTCCGTTTATGCAACAGCAGTCTCCTCCGTCTTCTATTCCGTACCAACCATACTGGTCCTTCTTTTGCTACCCGTATACCTCTTCTACCATCTCGCTTTCGAGATCCTCAACGACGGTCAATCGCCAGGCAAGAAGATGTGCAATATCCGCGTCACCTCCGTCAAAGGAAGCTCGCCAAGCCTCAAAGCCTACCTCATGCGTTGGGTCTTCCGACTGCTCGATCTCACAGGTACTGCTGGACTCTGCGGACTCTTTTTCATCAGCTCTACGCAAAACCGACAGAGAGTTGGAGATATCATCGCACAAACCGTTGTCGTCAATACCAAACAAAGCTCAGGAGTCAATATCGATAGCCTGCTCAAGCTCGGAGAAATCGATCGAGAAATCTCTTATCCCGGCGTAATCCGCTATACAGACACCGACATGCTCCTGGTCAAAGACACAATAAACCGTGCCAAAAGCACCCCAAATCTGGAAACACGCAAAATTCTAGTCAAACTCGCCAACAAGATTGCTCATGAGCTAGGTGTCAAACTGGAAGGCATCTCCCACGGCAAATTTCTCGTCCAGGTACTCGAAGAGTACATCATACTCACACGTTAAGGGATAGAGAATCAATAACTGTCCATTTTGACTTGCTAGAAATGATTTAT
>JAHDEE010000207.1:5662-11071 GCA_020629005.1 Chitinophagales bacterium | reverse complement strand
AAAGGCGGCAAAAATGGCCTGCAAGACAACTACCCATACGCAGGAGGTAAACACCTGGACGAAGTGGCCTGGTATAGGGACAATAGCCATATGGAAACCAAGCCTGTAGCCCTAAAACTGCCAAACCAACTGGGATTCTACGATATGAGCGGCAATGTCTGGGAGTGGTGCCAGGATACCTGGGAAAAGCAGCCTGAAGGTAGAGTGGTTCGTGGCGGCTCCTGGGTCAATCAGCCGGAGGACTTGTCCTTGTCGTTCCGCAGCACGTACCACCAGTGGGGTGTCAACTACAGCATTGGTTGTCGCCTCGCCCGGTACTAATTTTTTTCACTTTTATTGGCGTTTTATTAGAAAGAAAATGCCGCGAAGCGGCAAAATTTTTTATTGAAGATGCTTGATCCAGGCTCCTGTCATTCTTCCAAGATATCGCAATTTTCATATCATAATCAATCGAATTCCCTAAAGTGATGGATTTTGCCTATGTGTACATGCTGCTCTGCAATAATGGTTGCTATTATACGGGAAGCACCAGGAATCTTAAGGAGCGGATAGAGCAACATGAGGTTGGGGAAGGCGCGAACTACACAAGAAAGCATTTGCCAGTAGAACTCGTGTATTACGAAAGGTATTCAAGTGTCAGTCTTGCATTTGAAAGAGAACAGCAGCTGAAGGGGTGGTCAAGGAAGAAAAAGAAGGCGCTAATACGTGATGACTTGGAGCAACTGCAGCGTTTGTCGATATGCCAAAATGATAGCCATTTCAAGAATTGGAGGAAAAGTGATCATAATTCATGTAAAGGATAATTATTAAAAATTTGAAGACTTATGTCAGAAAAGGAATACCAATATCTGAAGGCCCGGTAGGCGAGGACCATGAAGCAAGGCAATATTTTGACCCAAGACATAAATTGCTTTATGCCCTCTCACCAATGGGGTCCTTCGGCTCCACTCCAGAGTGAGTAAAAACCATTGACGGAGCCCAAGACGGTCGCTGAGCGTAGTCGAAGCGCCCGGCGTGGGCGGACCACGGAGCGCGATGTTGGATCGACGATAACGCCTTGATTATTATAGGTTTACGCCCATTCGCCCATCGGGCCCTTCGACTCCGCTACAGAGTGAGTAAAAACCATTTCGCTTGCCTGAAAAAGGACTTTGCTCACAGTAATACAGTAGCCAATGACGGTCCTTGAGCGTAGCCGAAAGGCCCGTTGTTGGCGCACTACGGAGCTGGTAATGACGGTCTTGCGCAATGAAAATGTTGTTCTCCGTGGTCCGTCTTCAACGGGCGCTTCGACTACGCTCAGCGACCGTTGAAGACTCCAGATTGGGTTTTTACTCACTCTGGCTCAGCGACCGATCGGCTCTGCACCGATATGGGGAATGTTGTTGATTGTAAGCTGCCAATGTTTTTTACTTAGTCCCCTCCTCCAGAGTGTCTAAACCCAATAAGTAGTGTCCGTCCGTCCCTGAGTGTAGTCTAAATGGCCGACAATGCCGGAATACGGAGTTAACAGCCGATTGTTGATTGCCCAGTAGATCCAAAGTCTAGTCCGACAAGTTCTTCAAGGACTGGAAAAGCAATAAAAAAAGAACCCATTTTCTGCATAGATATTCATAATTTGTACCACTAGTATTATTATTGAAAGCAAGAGCGGCTAGTAAATCTTGAACGTGGCTCTTGCTTGCTTTTACCCGCAAACCAATGAAAGAACGACTGAATGAATTGTTTGGCCTTGCCTTCACTGAAAAGCCAAGCCTTCAAAAGCTGAGAGCGGATTTCGAAAGTGCTAGCTATTGCTTGCAAGGAGACGGGAAAAAACTGCAAGGGCTGATCATTAGCGGTACTAAGAAAGCTTCCTTAGATTTAAGCGAATTGGATTTGAGCAGGCTTGAATACCTGAATCTAAGTGCGAATGAGCAACTGAATACCATTGTTTTCGCAGAAGAAGCAGAATCCTTCCCAGCGTTGCGCCACTTGGATCTGTCGAAGTGTAATTTGAGTGCTTTTCAGCTTGCAAGAGGGGCCGCCAGTTTACAGTTTTTTGCACTAAGGAAAAATCCACTGGAATTTGTTAAGCTCGATGGTCAATTTTCCCTATTGAACTTTATAGATATTAGTGAATGTGAAACGGGACTTTTTAGGCTGGAGATGCTTGGTGAATTCCCAGCCTTACAAAACCTACATCTCTATAAGTCAAAGCTGATTGACCTTCAGATAGCTAATGAGACTCCTGAGCTAAAGGTCTTAGACCTGGAGCGTTGTGGCTTGGAAAGATTACCGATGAATGCAGTTTCTTCAGCAAAAGGGCTGGAAACCTTCTACTTGGATGGTAATGAATTGACTGGGCAGGATGTGCCGCTGTCGATTGTCAAGTTAGGGAAAAGGGAGAATTCGGCTTTTTCGGTGTTGGAGTATTTGCGAGATTCAGAAACTCCGGATAAGGAGGGAGGCTACATTTATAGGTCCCGAATGATATTGATTGGGGATGGTAATGCAGGCAAGACGACTCTGAGGGAAAATCTAAAAAATCCGGGTACGGGGCCAATCGAAAGACAGCAAACCCTGGCACTTGAAGTGGACCAGTACACACTCAAAGAATATGAATTGCCCGAAGAATACGGGGGAGGCATGATTGACTATGAATTTAGCATTTGGGATTTTGGAGGACAGGGAAAGTATCGGGAGCTGCAACAATTGTTTTGTAGCCCCAAGAGCCTCTACCTGTACGTAGAATCGTCGGTGCCAGATGATGAGCAGCATGAAACGGAGATCGTCGATAAATACAGATTTGCGCAGTTTTGGCTGCAAATGGCTGAGGAGCATGGTTCCTCAGGGGCAGCAGAAAGTCCGGTGATCTATGTGTCATCAAAGAAGGATCTTAAAGCCAAATGGCCCTTTGATGATGCACAGATGCTTAGCAAGCATAAAGAACGATTGCAAGTGCTAATGCAATTCCCAAAGCTGGGTGAGCCAGTAGAGACCGCTTGCCTCAAGAATGATAACACTGGTGTGCATTTGAAGAATCTGACAGATAGGATTCATAAGATTCTTCCCAGAATAAATGCTGATGCCTTCAAGGTGAAATACAAACCCTGGCTGAGCGACTTGATCCAACACATTCAAAGCGAAAAACAGAAACAACGATTTTTTGAGACAGCTGCATTTCTCACTTGGGCAAGCGAGAAAGTTGGAGTGAGCAAGGAAGAAGTGGAAGAAAAGCTATTCACGCTTGATTACCTTGGGGCTATTATTCACCTTAAGGGAAGAGAAAGGCATCAAGCTTTGGACAGGAAAGCGTTTTTTTCGAAACAGGAATTTGTGGCTTCAATGGAGATCAGGGAAACCAGCAAGGGGTTGCCAGATCTGGTTTTGTTGGATCCGGAGTGGGCGAAGGATGCTCCGCTAGCGCTAATGGAACATGCAGTAGAAGGCTGTGATGGAAAATTCTCCAAGGCAGATTTATCTTTAATCTGGAAGGAGAAGTATCCTAATGCAAAGGATCATGATTACCTGATCAGTTTTCTTGAGCATTTTTATATGTGCCATACGTTGGGCTCTGGTGCGCGAAAGCGCTTTATCATTCCCTTCACTTTATACGATCAGCCAGCAGAGGATACACCCGACCTACTTGAAGAAGAGCCGCGATACACCGTACACTTACGCTTCAAAGAATTCTTTCCTGCTGGCATCGTCAACAAATTGATTGTGGCGCTATTCGACTTACTTCCATCTGATGAGCATTATAGTAAGGATCGCGCATTATTTGAAATCGCTAATGAAGCTCAGGCACGACTAGAAGAGGTCTGGGGGAAAAACTATGTGAAGGTAGACTTATTTGGTCCCCGCTCGCCTGAGCTGCTTGCTCGTATTAAGGATGCAGTGGTAGCTTCAAATGAGTCCTTGAGAATTGCCCGTGGACTGAAGCGCAGCACGCAGTTTGAAGTGGTGGTTCCTGTATCAAATACAGAGGAAAAAATCTTGCAGGACTACGTGCGTACAGTCAACGGTGGCTGGAAGTACAATGCACTTGCTCGGGCATTAGATATTGAAGTAGAGCCGGTATTTGGCTCACAAACGGTGGTGCAGTTTTTTTATAGTGATGCGCCAGGATTCCTGCCCTTATCCTTTGAAAAGGAACTCTACGAAATACAGTCAAACTGGTCAGGTGCCTCTTACTTGCCCTTCATATGCCCAAATCATTTGACTTTGGATGATATTGGCAATCGGATGCTGGAAAGCCAACCGCATATCGTACATATAGTAGGACATGGGTCGAAGGCTTCCTCAGCGTCTGAACAATCATGGGTAGTCAATCGCGACAGCAGCCGAAGAGATTATTTGGGCTTGACTCGCTTATCCATGCTCTTTGAGCCTGGTAAGGATGCTTGCAAAAACCTAAAGCTTGTTTTTTTTAATGCCTGTTACACAGCAAAACTGGCAGAGTTTCTAAGTAGCGATGACTTATATTGTATTGGTGTGATGAAGGAGGTGAGTTCTGATGTGGCCATAGCATTCGCTAAGAGATTCTATGCGGCTTATGATCCGGAGCTAGACATCGTGGCCATATTTAAAGAAGTTTTCCTGGGGGAGTACAATGGCGATCCTTTTAGCAGCTATTACCAATTGTACCACGGGGGCAAGAATGCGATTAGCGAACAAACTATAACGAAATAGAATGGAAGAGCAGTTTGATTCACGAAAGGCCTTGGCAAAGGTGATTTCCGCAATTGAAGGGGAGGATTTACCGCTTGAAATAACTGGCCAGATAGTCGCTATTTTAGATGAATCTATGAATGTGGATCCGGCACCGGTTGCGCTGGAGAAGCAGACTCGCGGTGGAATTCTAAGTTATGGGAAAGATGGTGCTGAGGCACATAGTGTTGCTGTTTCGCGTATCAGCAATAAGCTGCTGTTTAAGGCAATTAGAGACCAACTGTTTCTAGTGATTTTAGTCCCTGGAACAGCTTTGAAGCTTGTTGTGTGTTTTCTTAAGATCGCTTCTGATTTGGTCCTGGGTACATACGAGCATATTACGGGAGATGATGCTTCTTTGCTGCTTTCTATCGTGAAAATGGATCAAACACGTTTCCTGTACGCTGATGTGCAGACTTTTCACAAGGGCTTTGGTTTGAGTCCTTTAACTGATGAGCAGATTCAGCAGGGACTGGAGCGGTTGACTGGCCTGCATATCTTGAGGAAGGTTGGGGAGGAGTTTGAGGTGGTGGAGTCGTTTGTGCCGGTGAGGAATTAGGGGGTGGTTTTTTGACTTAGGTCGTGCTTCGCTTAGCTATGTCCCCAAACTCGACACACGTTTACTTATCATAGCTGGTTCTACAATGAAATTGTAGAACGGCTCGGAGTTGTTGGTGGTGTGGGATTTTTTGGCTGGATTTGTACTGGCCAGATGTT
>JAHDEE010000207.1:0-5562 GCA_020629005.1 Chitinophagales bacterium | reverse complement strand
CCTCGTGACGATATAGGTGCAAAATAGCCTCGGGTGCAGCGGCTATGAGCCGCCCAACTGCGCCAGTGACTGCCAGGCCCCTGATGGCTCGCCCTTAAAGGCGAGACGGCAGGGGCCCGGCAGGAACAAGCAGGTGGGTGGTGAATAATAGCGGAACACGAGTAGCCCGCTAACGCGATGGTGGATCGCTTCGCTCCTAATTTTTTTCTTTTACTGATTAAAAGGAACAAAAAAGAGGTCCCTGGAAAACTGTTTATCTTCGCGAAAAAAATGCAGTTAGCACTACGGGAGCTTTGGGCTTATGCGGAGGCGCATAGTACGGAAGAGCAGCAGGTATTGAAGGATTTGATTCGGGAGACGCATCTGACGAGGATGATGCCGCAGATGCTTTGTGGGCGCATTATTGGGAATTTGCTTGGGCTTTTGTCGACTTTGCAGCGGCCTCGGGTGATTGTGGAGATTGGGACTTTTACGGGCTATTCTACGATTCAGTTGGCGAAGGGATTGGGAGCTGATGGTGAGCTGCATACTTATGAGTTGAATGAGGAGATGGATGATATTCATCAGCAGTTTTTTGAGCGGGCGGGTATTGCGGATCGGGTGAAGGTGTATTATGGAAGTGCACTGGATTTGCTGGGGGATTTGCATGTGGGAGTGGATCTGGTTTTTATAGATGCGGATAAGCGGCAGTATCCGGATTACTATAAATTGATCGCGCCAAAACTGAATGAGGGGGCGCTGCTGATTGCGGATAATGTGCTTTGGGATGGGAAAGTGATTGAGGAGGAGGCGAATGATCCGGAGACTTTGGGGGTGCGTAGATTTAATGAACTGGTAGCGCAGGATGAGGCAATGGAAAAGGTGCTTTTGCCAATGATGGATGGCATTATGCTTGCTCGTAAGTGTTGATGGCTTTTGGGGGAATGGGGCCAATCGCAAGAAACATTTTCGTAAATTTACCGTTAGAAAACGGGCACCCCTGCTCAAAATTTACCCACGATGCTACCTCGATCCCTAATTTGCTGCTTGTTATGTATAGCTTGTTCTTCTCTTCTATCTGCTGCGGAGAATAAGGAAGAATTGGCGAGGGCTTATATTGCGAAGTATAAACAGATTGCGCTGGAGGAAATGCAGCAGTATGGCATTCCGGCTTCTATAAAGCTGGCGCAGGCACTGGTAGAGACGGATTGTGGTACTTCTGAGCTGGCGAGAAATGCTAACAATCATTTTGGTATCAAATGTAAGCGGACCTGGAAAGGGCAGACTTACCGATATACCGATGATGCGCCGGATGAGTGTTTTAGGAAGTATGCCAGTGCTGAAGCTTCGTTTCGGGATCATTCGAAATTTTTACGTTACCATTATTACAATAACTATGATCATTTATTTGATCTAAGTATGTATGATTATAAGGCATGGGCCAATGGTCTTCGTGCTGCTGGTTATGCGACCAATCAAAAGTATGCTGATCTGCTGATTGAGAAGATTGAGTATTATGATCTATACTTGTTTGATACGCAGATTTTGTTTCCGTATCTGGCGGAATTGGGTGGCGGTGCCAGTCATGTGCGATTGGGTCAACTGAGTAATTTTCATTCGGAAAATCAATTGGCTTCTTTGAGTAAAGCGGAGAAAAAAGCGCTGCATGCCATGACGGTGGCGCGCGAAGAAAAGAACCCAACTGTGAAGCCTAAAGTGGCCAAGCCTGGAACCGCAAAACCGGCCGCGCCTAAAGCAAAAAGTGTTGCAGGTACGACCCGTAAGAAGGCAAGCAAGTCGCGCCGTAAATCAACATTAAAAGCCAAAGCAAAAGCACCTACTGAACTGGATAAATATGAAGGGGTATGGCAGCCACATGTGGTACAAGCCGGGGAAACTATGGCTAGTATTGCCAGGAAATATGATTTGAAACTGGCAGTCTTACGTCGCTATAATCGACTGAAATCGGGTGAGGAGCCGATGGCAGGGGAGACGTTGATCTTGAATAGGAAGAGTCCGAATAAGCCGAGATTGAGGTAGGTGGGGGGATAGGGTAGAGGGAAGAGTGTAGAGGGTAGAAGGTATATGGTAGAGCGTACGCACTAAGTGTTAAAGACCCAAAACTAAAAACCAAAAAACAATATGAATGGACGAATTCGACCTTAGTGACCATTCGCATAGACGACTCAACGTATTGACTAATGAGTGGATACTGGTGTCGCCGCATAGGGCCAAGCGGCCCTGGCAGGGTCAGGTGGAGGACCTGGTGCCGGATGAAAGGCCCAAGTACGACCCTTCCTGCTATCTATGTCCTGGGAATGATCGGATTGGGGGGCAGAAAAATCCAAAGTACGAGACCGTTTACATATTTGACAATGACTTTGGTGCATTGTTGATGGATTCTGCTGTGGGGGAGGTGCGTGATGGTTTGCTGCAGGCGCGATCGGAGAGGGGAAGATGTCGGGTGGTATGTTTTAGTCCGGATCATAGCCTTACACTTTCCGGCATGAAGCAGGAGCATATTGTTGATGTGGTGAAAGCATGGACTAGTCAGTATGAGGAGTTGGGGGCATTGCCGGAGATTCGATATGTGCAGATTTTCGAGAATAAAGGCAGTATGATGGGTTGTAGTAATCCACATCCACATGGGCAGATTTGGGCTAATGCTGCTATACCTGATATACCACGAAAGGAGGGAGAGCAACAGCGCTTTCACTACGAGAAAACCGGTACCGCCTTGCTGATGGATTATTTGCAGCAGGAACTGGAAAAGAAGGAGCGAATTGTGTATAGCAATGAGCACTTTGTGGTATTGGTCCCTTTTTGGGCGGCCTGGCCATATGAGGCCATGATCCTGCCTATGCAACATCGGAGCAGCTTGCCAGAATTGTCGGAGGCTGAGCAAGTGGGTTTTGCGGATGCTTTACAACATTTGTCCCGAGCTTATGACAAGCTGTTTAATATTTCCTTTCCTTATTCTTCGGGTTTGCATCAGGCGCCTACTGGAGGAGGAGATCAAAGGCATTGGCAGATGCATATGCATTTTTATCCGCCTTTGCTACGTTCGGCCACTGTGAAGAAGTTTATGGTGGGTTACGAAATGATGGCAAATCCACAGCGGGATTTTACAGCAGAATATGCAGCTCAACGACTTCGGGACTGTGTAAGCTAGTATCGGTGAACTTTGAGCCTGCTAAGTTGCTTTTTATAGTGCGGTATTGTTAACAAACCCGTCGCTATGACCGAGATTTTTATTATGACCGTCTGCGGAATCGTAGGCGCATTTACCTACTTTGCCTTTCGGGACCCTCGACTAATGGAGAAATTCCGCTTTCACACGGATAGTATACTGGTGAAAAAAGAGTATTACCGGATGTTTTCATCTGGTTTCTTGCATGTAGATTGGATGCACTTTGGTCTCAATATGTTTGCCTTCTACACCTTTGCTATGGGGGTGGGTATGGCTTTTGGCCTGGAACATCTGATGTTGGTTACGCTGTTCGGATTGTTGGGAGGTAGCCTGTTGTCATTATATGTTCACCGCAACAATGGGAACTATACGGCTGTAGGTTTTTCAGGTGCTGTGAGTGCAGTGGTCTGCTATAGTGTGGCCCTTTTGCCGCATTTGGGCATTGGGCTGATCTTCATTCCGGGACTATATATAGAGGGCTGGATGTTTGCTCCGCTGTTTATGCTTTACAGTTTGTATGGGATTGTGAAGCAGCACGACAATATAGGACATGCTGCGCACGCTGGCGGGGCAATTATTGGTTTGCTGTATGGAATCGGCGCCATGCCAGATGTGGCGACCAAGCACTTACTTTATTTATTACCAGTCGTGGTTATTTCTGCTATTTTGCTTTTTATCGTGTTTTTTCGACAAGATATGCTGCTTACTAGAAAGACGAGAAATCGCGATCACAATCGAAGAATTGTCACTGACAAGCGTGATTACGGACCAGCAAGACCAAATAAGGCCCTGCAGGAAGCGGCAAATCTGGATGAGGTACTGGACAAAATCAACAGCACGGGTATTGAAAGTCTTAGTGCTGCCGAGCGCCGAATTCTAGACCGGCACGCCAGGAAGTAAGTAGTGTACTTTGAGTTACTTAGTCCCTTCTAAACCGCTCTAACTTCTTCGCTACGTCTTTGACTGAATCCGTTTTCGATAACAACAGATTTGCGTATCGGCCGTTCTTGGCCAGCGCTTTAAGCATAGGGTATACTGGCATCGTTACTGTCCAGTATTTCTTATCGAGAAAGATCATTGGACTCGAAATACCGAAAGACTTATAGTGATTCTGTGCGGCATCCTGAAAGACTTCCTGCATCGTGCCGGCGCTTCCCGGCGCATAAATGACTCCGCCCTTGGCCAGAGCAAGGAGTCCCTCTTCTCTAATACTATTGGCAAAATACTTGGCTATCTGAGAGGCGAAAGGAGTTGGTGGCTCATGACCATAATGCCAGGTGGGAATACCAATGCTTTCGTACTTTTTGTTGCGAGGAAACTTCTCCATCACTTCAAAGGCAGTTCGGAGCCAGTTACGGTTTTGGTAGTCTGCCGCCTTACCGAGAATCGACAGACCTTCCACTACCTCATCTTCAGAGCGACCGGCAAACCAGACGCCGACATGTGTTGCCTCCATTGCGCCGGGTCCACCGCCCGAGATCATGAGGTTGCCCTGCTCTGCAAGTAGCTTGGCAATACGGACAACCTTCCCGTAATTCTTGTTGGTTCTGGACAAGCTATGCCCACCCATAATGGCCACTACCTGCTTTTCCTCATACTGGTCAATAAAGCCCATCAGTGCATCCGTGATGGAATGATCATGCAGTCGTCGGGCGAGGGATTCTTTGATCGTTACGGCTTTCTCTTTGCCGGAATGCAGGTAGTGAGAATAGATGATCTGGTCGAGTGTACGGAAGAAGGATTTTGGGTTGTCCTTCTCAAATCCACCGTATAAGGTTTCTTTATTGTAAAGCTGATTGAAGAAGACCTTATAAGGCACGTCCAACTCGGGGAATACATAGTTTTCGGCCTGTAAATGGTGCAGGATGTCGATATCCATGTCGCAGCCCAGAAACAGGCAATCTTCCACCTTAATGGCTAGCAATTGCTTTTTTACCTGCCGCAAGTCCATGGCCTGCACGGCCACTTTCCGTAGCTTCTTGGAGGTTTTTAGCAATTCTTTAAACTCCTTTAGGGATTCAAACTCTTTCATGATTTGCAATTGAGGGATTAAAGATACGGCATATTAGGGAGGTAGAGGCTTTTCGCTAAGAATACGGATGAGAATTGGCGATTTGGGCGTTTCAATCTTCGACTCATTTGTTTCTATAGTCTGTTTTTCTGCGAAAAACCAAACTATAGAACAAATCCCTTCAATCAGCCAGTAGGTAGCTAGGCCAGACCTGCACTGTCGCCCCGACAGCGGGTTTTTAAGTTAATCATCCACAGCTTGAGTGCCTTCAGTCCGCTGAGACAGAGTGTGAAAAAACTGCTACAATGGCCAAAACAGCAAATTTCAGCATGTCGGTGCAGAGCCGATCGGACCCTGAGCCAGAGTGAGTAAAAACCCAATT
>JAHDEE010000206.1 GCA_020629005.1 Chitinophagales bacterium | reverse complement strand
GCGGGCATTTTAGGGCCGCTCAACTTCCAAATACAGGGTATCCGAACAGATTCCTGTAAAGATGCCAAAGCCATTCACGATATTCGTCTGCGGAGCGGATAAATTTTGCGAATTGGTGCCATTGTCATCATACAAGGTCGAGTATTCAGGATTTAGGCGGAAGAGGACCAACCGGTAGGTTCCGAAAAATTCAAAGGCAAAAGCATTGATCTCTACCTCTGAATTTTGTGTGGGCTCCTGCCGGAAAAAGCGTGGCTGTTCCTCATCTCCCTCCCGGACAGGATCGAAATTGGTCCTTTCCGGATCGCCTTCGTAAGTATTTCGCGCCGAGTTGGCCACATTTTCTTCCCCAACTCGTTCGTATTTACTCACTACATGAATGATCCCTTCGGGATCGGCATACCACTTGAGTTTGTTCTTCCCGCAAATGTCAGTCAGCCATGTATCCAGGGGTTTACCCATGGGCCGGTCGGTAATTCTGATCTGTGAAAGCAGTTCATCATCATATTGAAATTGTACCGGGTGACGCTCGGCGATCTTGTCAAGTACAGCATTCATGCGACCGGTATAGAGGTCGTCGAGTTTGATCTTTTGTAAGGATTGTGCATTCAAGGCAAGGGAAAGGCAGCAAAGCAGTAGCAAGTCAAAATGGACATTTATTGATTCGCTGTCCCTAAGGCTGTGAGAGCATCAACGAGTTACCAGTAATTTTTGCATCTCAAGTCTCTCTTGGCCTTGCAGTACTTCGACAACGTAGAGTCCTACGGGCAAGTCACTACAATCATAAAACTGACCTGGATCATATTGATACACTCTGGCAAGTTGACCCAAGTGATCATAAAGTCTGATTTGAATTGGCCCGGAAGAACGCGTATCCCAATCAACAGCAAATGAATTGCTTGTGGGATTGGGAATCAACTTCATGTTAGATGTAGGGGATTCTTGAGTGCTGGTAGGAAGTACCCCGGACCATTCATAGATCACGATAAAACTAGTTATCCAAGTAGACATGACAATTTCAGGTTTGGCATCTTGTTGCACATCCAAAACTGCATAGCTTCGTGCAGCTGTAGTGGGCAGAGGGTAGACATCGTAATTATTATCTCCATCATTGAGAAGTACTTGTGGTGGGAATAGTAGATCTAGATCGCCATCGAGATCCAAATCCAGGAGGCTTAGCTCACCGGGGAAATACTCAGAACTGTAACTCATTACGGAATCAAGACCATTATTGGATATTTCGTAGATATCCAAAGTGTTTTGATTGTAGTTGATATTAATCACTTCCGGAGATCCATTGTCATCAGTATCCAGGAATTGAAAAAAGTTAACAGTGGGAGACGGTATGTGGATCATTTCGTTAAAATTGGCTTCGCCATCATTGAGTGCCACTGCAAGACAGATGCACTCTTCGCTGGTAGGGTTATAGGCAATATCTACATCTCCATCGCCATCCCAATCCACCGGCCTGCTGCGATAGTAGGGAACATCGACCAAAGGTGGAACGTCTAAAGAGACTTCAGTTCGAGGGAGTAACCCGCCTGTACTGTCGTTAAGGCTAAAAGTTAAAGCATCATGCCCCGATTGTCGAAAGAGTAGATCTGAGTAGCCATCCTGATTTAGGTCTACAACACTAAAGTCATCTCCATACAGTACAGAGGCATGGACACGATCAATAGTTAGATTTCCCGAAGTATCCACCACATAGCTCTTAAGGGTATCTTGCTGTGTTTCCGAATCCGACTGTAGGAAATATTCCTGTACTCCATCATTGTTCAGGTCAGCTGCGAATAGTATGTCTGATATATTTCCGGACAATAATGGCCTTGCAGCAGCAAATCCAGGATTATTATTCTCGAATAGGATTAAGCCATCTTGTTGAAAGATTACGAAGATATCATCATCCCCGTCATCATCATAATCTGTTGCCATCATGTTCTCTGATACGCCTTGGATATATATGGACAAAAAGTCATCATCTCCCGTTTCGAGATCCAATAATACATTGAGTCTGTTCTTTGAATACAAGAGTTGGTAGGGACCGTCTTGCTCGATTTGAACAGCAAACAAAAAGTCCATAAAGTCTGCAAACTCATGGATCAGCTCATAAGGCTTTCTGTTGAAGCCATCATCTCCATTATTTGCATAGTAGCGAAACTCTGTAGCATCGTATAGTACCAAATCTGGTTTACCATCACCAGAAAAATCCCTTAAGAAGTGCTTTCCAGCGAAAGCGGATCCGTCGTGTGTCCAATACTCTGGAAGAGCAAAATTTCCGCTTCCATCATTTAGCCGAATGGAAAGCCCATAGGTCTGAAGTTCAGAAAAATAGCCCCAGCGCAGTAAATCAATATGGGAATCTCCATCGAAATCTACATTCAAATCAGGAGTTGAGGCATAATCAATACTTGCTGTCAATTGGAATCCCACCGCATCCTGTATCAACACATTGTAGACTTCGCCATCAAAATATCCGAGGTCGGAGTCTCCGTCACCATCCAAATCGACCACATCAAGTCCATCTTGTCCACCAATACCTAACCAATGCTCTACCTGAAAAGCACCGTCCATGTTTTCCAACCAGAAAAATTGCGGTATTTCTTGTACAGGATCATTTCCAACGAAAAACAAATCCAAATCCCCATCTCCATCTGCATCACCGATTCCTTCCACGGAAACCGCACTGGCTGTTGTAAATTGGATTTCAAACCCACCCATTCCATCATTGCGAACAATGAAAAAGCCAGTAGCTTCTTCAGCAATGAGATCCAGATCACCGTCTTGATCGATATCTCCCACCAGCATGCTGTCAAAGGTATAACTCTCGTCCCAACCTGCGTGCCAAGAAAAAATCGGCTCTTCATTGGACAGCCATCCACTAGGTGTGATAATGTCAACATCGCCATCCCCGTCGATATCTCCTGCAGCAAGAAACTGGTTGTTACCAAGAGTACCGCGCGATAAAGAATCTGTGATCACATATTGAGCAGTTACATTGTGACTAAAAAACAAGAATAGTATAGCATAGGAAACAAGTGCTTGGATTCTCATAGTGGGCTTTGTCTTTAGCTTAGGCAAGGAAACTGGAAACTGGATTACGGATTTCGAATTTCAGATCAAGGTATGAGAATACTTCAAAATATCAAAATTAGTGTCTTGGGAACACAGTAATGGACAGGTGGTATGGACTTATCTTGCTATGGAATCTCGAGAGAGTGGGGGAGTCGGCGTTGACATTCCTTTTGAGGGTTGTCGAAGGGGCTGAGCAGGATTTGGCATTCGAAAAACTAGGAGCTACTGCCATAAATTACAAAACGGAAACGGTAGAGGATTATGTGAAAAAATATACAGAAGGCAAGGGCTTTGATGTCGTATATGATTCTGTAGGAGGAGCAAATCTGATCAATTCATTCAATGCGACAAGGCTCAATGGGCATGTGGCTACTACAGTATCTTTGCTGGAACTGGATCTAAGCCTTGCTCACTTTAAAGGTTTATCTCTGCATGTAGTTTTTATGCTGATCCCTATGTTGCATAATCATAAGAGAAGTGATCATGCACATATCCTGAGCGAAGTAGCCAAAATTATCGAAGCTGGCAATCTGACACCTGTTGTGGATGAGCGTAAATTTACACTGGAAGATGCCAATGGAGCGCATGCGCATCTGGAAAGTAAAAATGCTATAGGCAAGGTCGTAATAGAAAATTCATAGCTTCTTTCTTGTGCAAATCTGTGACTTAGGCACTACGTTTTCTAGCTCGGGACTTTCTTATGTCTGCCTACTTGTATTTGGCCCCAAAAAGAAGAGATTTCAAGTCGTACAATAGAGAAAAGTGGTTTTCGAATCTTACACTTGAGTCTTTTGGCGAGTTTTAGAGATAGTTACTGATTCACTATGCCTTAGTTAATTAGCAATCGAGTGCCTCCGATGCTAACTGACGCTGCTCGCTGCTATCATCACTCCCCACGAGGGACCGCTGCCGCAAAATAGCCCAGATAGAAATGGAAATGGAGGCACAGCTCAGCCGCTGAGTCGCTCCACAGCAGTGGCTGCATTAGCAAGACAGTGATGGGGATGCAGCGAAGCAGCTGAGCTGTGCCTCCATTGCAATGGATAGCTGGTGGAATGCTAACGCGCTGGACTGTCCGCTCGCTCCGAATAAAAATCCTTCAGGCAAATCTCCTCACGAAAAGGAGTGCCGCTGCAAGCCACAAAGTGCACTATAAAACAGTCATTTTACCTACACAGCATTCATGACCTTTCCGAATTGTAGATTCAAAGCAGTTTCCTTAACTTCAACTTCTCAAGACCAGTTTGAGTGTCTTGTTCTAATAGTGCCTGGCGTTAGTAATGATCGCTAGTGGTGGTGAAGCAGCTTTTATTCCGTGAAAGGATGTACCAATAGTATGTGGTGGCAGGCGCTGATTGAGTGCGTGGGTCGTGACCAATCGCTCGCTATCTATACCAGTCCAGTAACAAAGACACAAAGAATTGTCAGCTAAAAAATAGATATGTGTATACAGCTAAACATTTTGAAGATTGCAAGAGCTACAATTTCGACTTTCATTTTTTTTAGCTTAATAACAGCAAGTTTTGCGCAAAACAAGAAAATGGTAGACGATACAGAAAAAGCGGATTCGAGTTCCATCTATGGTGGCTTAAAATTCAGAAGCATAGGGCCGGCATTGATGTCTGGGAGAATCGCGGATATTGCCATCAATCCGAAGAATGAGAATGTATGGTATGTGGCAGTGGGATCAGGGGGTATATGGAAAACAGCAAATGCCGGTACGACCTGGGACTCTTTGTTCGATAAACAAGTGAGTTACTCGACAGGCTGTATTACACTGGACCCGCAGAACCCCGAAGTGGTATGGGTAGGCACAGGCGAGAATGTAGGCGGCAGGCACATCGGCTACGGTGATGGCATCTATAAGAGTGAAGATGGAGGCAAGTCCTGGAAAAATATGGGACTCAAAAAATCGGAACACCTGTCTAAGATCATTATTCATCCTACGAATTCCGACATCATTTGGGTCGCCTCTCAGGGACCCCTTTGGAGTAGTGGCGGTGAGCGCGGTGTATACAAATCTACGGATGGTGGTAAGACCTGGAAACAGACTCTCGGCGATGCAAAGTGGGTGGGGGCAACCGACTTACTGATTGATCCGAGAAACCCCGATTTGCTTTATGCGGCCACCTGGCAGCGCCATCGTACCGTCGCCGGTTATGTGGGGGGCGGTCCGGGAACCGCTATTTATAAATCGATGGATGGAGGTGAAAACTGGACCAAACTCAAGAACGGCTTGCCAACGAGCAACATGGGTAAAATTGGCTTAGCCATCTCGCCTATGAAACCGGATGTGATCTATGCCGCCATAGAATTGGACCGACGTAAAGGAGGCGTATACCGAAGCGAAGATCAAGGGGCTAAATGGACAAAAATGAGTGATGCAGTGGCAGGAGGAACCGGGCCACACTATTATCAGGAGCTATATGCTTCACCACATAATTTCGACGAGATTTACCTGGCCAATAACTATATGCTTGAATCTTTTGATGGCGGAAAGACTTTCAAAAGAATGAACGAAAAAGAGAAGCATGTAGATAATCATGCCATGGCATTTAAGAAGGATGATCCAAACTATGTACTGGTGGGATGTGATGGCGGATTGTACGAAAGTTTTGACAAAACGAAGAACTGGAAATTCATTGATAACCTGCCCATAACGCAGTTTTACAAGATTGCCGTGGATGATGCGGAACCTTTCTACTACGTATATGGAGGTACGCAGGATAACAACACACAAGGCGTGCCCTCCAGAACAGATAACCTGCACGGGATTCGAAATTCCGATTGGTTTATCCTACTGGGAGGAGATGGACATCAGCCGGCCACAGAACCTGGAAATCCCAATATCGTTTATGCGCAATGGCAACAAGGCAATCTAAATCGCCACGATCGCATCTCAGGCGAAAATGTATACATCAGGCCTCAACCAGAATTGGGTGAGCGCTATGAGCGCTACAATTGGGATGCACCGATTTTGGTAAGCCCACACAAACCCACCCGTATCTACCATGCCTCACAAAGGGTATGGAAATCGGAAGATCGCGGTGATTCCTGGGAGGTAATTTCACAGGACTTAACCAGGAATATAGAACGCATACAGACGGAATTTTATGGGAAAAAGCAAAAATGGGACAATGCCTGGGATTTATATGCGATGTCTGACTATAGCACCATTACTTCACTTTCGGAATCTCCGAAGAAGGAAGGATTGATTTATGCGGGCACCGATGACGGAATTATTCAGGTAACCGAAGATGGTGGAGCAAATTGGCGTAAAGTGGACTTTGCGAGAATTAAGGGCCTGCCCGCTACCGCCTTTGTCAATGATATCAAGGCAGATTTGTACGATGAGAGTGTGGTCTATGCAGTATTTGATAACCATAAATTCGGCGACTACAATCCCTACCTTTTCAAGAGTTCCGACAAAGGAATGACCTGGAGTGACATCTCTAATAATCTTCCCGACCGAACCCTGCTTTGGCGTATAGTACAGGATCATGAAGAGCAGGATTTGATGTTTCTGGGCACTGAGTTTGGGGTCTACTGTACCCTTGATGGTGCCAAAACCTGGGAAAAACTAGAAGCCGGATTTCCCAATATTTCTGTGCGCGATTTGGCCATTCAAAAGAGAGAAAATGACCTCGTAGCGGGAACCTTCGGAAGAGGCATTTATATCCTGGATGATTACTCGGCACTGCGCGAAATAGATCGGGATCAGGACGTGCAACTGTTCAAGCCAAGAGATGGTGAATGGTACCTGCAACGCAAGGTATTGGGCTGGACGAAAAAAGCTGCGCAGGGAGACAACTTTTTCGTAGCCGACAACCCGCCCTTTGGCGTAACTTTTACTTATTACCTCAAGGAGAATTTCCAATCAAAAGAAGACCTGCGTAAAGAGAAAGAAAAGAAGATTGAGAAAGACAAGGGTACTTTATCGGTGCCTGACTGGTCCGCGTTGGAGCAGGAGAAAAAGGAAATTGCTCCAGGCGAGTGCTTGTTCATTTACGACAACGAAGGCAATATCCTTCGAAAGCTAAAGGGTAAGAATCAAAAGGGAATCAATCGTATAAGCTGGGATCTCACTACTGCATCTGCCGCTACAGTTTCGATGGCAAGCATCAAGAAGGAAATGGAGCGGCTGAAGAAAAAAGACGAAGATCAGGACGAACCCAAAGGAAGCATGGTGGGCCCTGGGAAGTATAGGGCACAACTGCACAAACAAATTGACGGGAAATACATTGCGATAGGAGAGGAGGTTGTCTTTCAGGTCAAGCAAGCCAACAAGAGTGCTTTGACAGGCAGTTCTGCTGATGAGGTAGCAGCGCACTGGAAAGACATTTCGGAATTGTTTGTAGAAGCTGATGATCTGGAATCGGATATCAAAGATGCAAAGGAGCATATTCAGATCATGCTGAAAGCTTACGACCAGGCGAAAATGATTGACGATGAACTGCATGGGGATTTGCTAAGATTACGCAATCAGGTTCTCGACTTAGAACAGCAGTTTGGCGGCAGCAAGGCTCGCGCTGAGGTAGGAGAGAAGAACGAATATCCAAATATCTGGGATTATCTTTGGTCGGCAAGCGGCAGCTACAATACCTACGGTCCCACGAAGTCGCATCTCAAGTACTTGGAAAATGCAAAAAAGCTCAGCGTAGAAATTTCAAAAGCGCTTAACAGTCTCAAAGTGTCGCTGGTACCTTTAGAAGAAAAATTACAGGCCATAGGTGCACCCAGAATAAAGAAGTGACATTAAAATAGTTGAGAATAGGATTTGGGCGTGCCCCTCCGCAGCCCAGGCCCTTCGGCTGGCTGCAGTGGTTGCTTGTAAGGCTGAGATATCATGAGCCTAAAACCGACTATAACTGCTAGATCAAGGGCCTATTCCCCAGTCAATACAAAAGCAGACCACAACTTGGTCGGCACAGCCGGATTCTCCGAAAGCAGGGAACGCTTAGCATTGGCGAGACTTGCAGAAATTGATTGTCCCGAAAGCACATTTTGATAAAAACTAATCATGAGTTCGCAGGCGATCTTATCTTGCACTTTGAATAGCGTACTAATCACATTGGATGCCCCACTGCTCAAAAACTCCCGGGTGATCGCCAGCATTCCTTCACTGCTTTCGAGTTCACCGACTGCGCTTTCGCAGGCACTCAAAACCACCAGTCGTGCTTTGAGATGAAGGTTCTTCGCCTCCTGCAAATACAGCTTGTCCGCACCGCTCAGTATCAAACCTGATAATCTGGCAACCGGATGCTGATGGAAATGTGCAGCGAAGTGGATGTAGTCCGCATCTGGCAAGCCAGCCAGCACCGCCGATTTGTTTGCCGACTCGTGAAGCAGGTTTTGACTTTCTCCTCCCTTGGAATCAAAAGATTCGGCAATTGCCAGGACCTCACTTTCAGAGAAAGGAAGGCTGGCCCATTCTTCCTGCTCGGCCGCGGTAATCAAGGCCCTATCATTTTCATCAGGTAGATTAGCAGCATTGTCAGTGACGTTTTTCCTCTCCGCAGCTTCGGCCAAATAGACAGGCGCAATACCCAAAAAGCGCGGCTGCTTCGAGCTGTCTTTCCTAGCCTGTTGCTTCTGCCTCAACCAAATGCTGGTCGAATAATGATAAGAGATATCGAATTGTTGCAGCAGCAACTCCTCTTCTTCATTTCGCAGGCTTTCGAAGGGCACATTAAACAAACAATCATGCGGAATGATTACTAGCGGCTTTACAAGGCCCTCATCAAAGATATCAAATAGCAGATCTGCCACCGGATTGATTAATAGCTCGTAGAGGCGGCGCGATATTGACAATACATCTGTTTCATTTAACCAATTGATGGCATTGCTAAAGTCCTGCACCAGTTGACGGAAATCTTTGGGAAGCTCTATGCGCACCACCTCCGTTTCGTCCTGCTTTACCACAACAGTATACAAGACCTGCTCCACCATAAAGTAGTTCAATACAATCTGATCTTCGCCAAGTATTTTCTGCAGCTCCGGCAAATCCAAAGTATCCATTTGATACTTTAGCGCCCCATATTCCGGGAAAGCAGTTTCAATTTCTTGCAACAGATGCTGGCGCTCGTTTCGCTTCTCAAAATAGGCTGCATAGCGCGCTTCACTATGTCCCTCTATGGCATAGCTGTTCTTTAGCGCAACCACTTCTTTGTTCAGTTCTTCAAGCTTGCGAATCTTCGGTTCATCTGCAAGTTTTTCTCGGGCACTACTCTCGCTGATCTGGGAGTACAGATTGGAAGATTTATTTAAAGATATGATTTGCAGTATATCATTTGCGGGATTTTCTCCGGTCAGACGATTGCCCTCCAGCAAGATCTCGATGGCCACCGCTTGTCCCTGCATAACCTTAGAATCATTGAAAAAACTCTTCGACTTTTCATCCTTAAAATTAGATCTTATCATATGCACACGCTCCGCAGCCAGGTACTGCGTTTTTGTCGCCAGATCCAGCGATGCCTTGTCGTTTGACTTCCGATATTTCTCAAGCAGCGCTTTGCACTGTATGGTCAAACATTGATAAAATATCAGGTTTTGCGCATAGTCCTGATTTCCATCCTTGCTGACGGATTTTGCGGTGATCTCCATTGATTTAGCCTCCGCAGCGTAAGCCTCTTCCTGCTTTCCAAGCTCCAGGTAGCTTTCACCGAGCAGCAGGTAAGCCTCAGCTACGGTAGCGGGTAGATGCGTATATCCCTCCTCAGCGATTCGCACAAATTCCTTGGCATGCTTGAGCTTTTCCTCTCCAGAATTAATCAATACCAGTCGCTGATACGGAAAGTAAAAGAAGATGATACCGTCTTCATGTTTCATTCCTAGACGGTGCAACACCTCCAACGCTTTTAGCTGCCACTCCGATCCCACTTCGGGTTTTTCGCGATGGCTCAGACCAATAATGGAATAGGCCATTGCAAGATGTGGATTTGGTTTTTCGCCATTACGTTCCACATAGAAATCAATAATCTTCTGAGCATAGTTTCTTGCTTTCTCGTCATTGCCCAATGCCAGGTGTATCACGGTCAATTGCTCGCATACACTTCTATAATGTTCTGTCGGATTCTGCTCTTGAATCTGGAAGCTTCTTCGGCCATAATACAGTGCCTCATAGTGGTCCTCAATTTTTGCCAAAGAAACGGCAAAGAGCAGGTACAGCAAGCCTTCGAGCTTGTCATATTTTCTTGCCGCAGACCGAAGCATATCTTCCGCCTCCTGCAGCAGCTCAATCGCCTTGTAGTCTTGATTTAAACTGTTGAGTAAGCGGCTATGAAAGAAGTTGGCGTTGATGCTAAGCGTGATATCTTGTAGCCCGGACTCCGCTGTCTTAGCCTTTACAGCTGCAAAGTAG
Source organism: Chitinophagales bacterium (assembly GCA_020629005.1). Taxonomy (GTDB): domain Bacteria; phylum Bacteroidota; class Bacteroidia; order Chitinophagales; family UBA2359; genus JAHDDV01. The sequence continues at coordinate 711 of JAHDEE010000206.1, read as the reverse complement.
GCCTCAGCCTCATCAAGCTTGCCGACATTGATGGAGCTGCCACCCAGCGACAACAGGGCCCGCACGGTGTCTCTCGGCATTTTGTCAAAGTACTGCTCAGAGATGCGCAGTACCTCTAGTAGCGCCTCATGCCCTTCAACTGGTTTTCCGGCTCTATCGAGAATCGTGGATTCAGTATAAAAGAGTCTGGACCTGATCATGTCCCTGACCCAGCCTGGCTCGGGAAGCATTTGTCTGGTTTTGTCGATTAGCTCCTGAGCCTCTATGTATCGACTTTGTGTGCATATGTTAGAGGCCTGATCCGCCTGCAAAAGGCAGCGTTGAGCGAGACTAAGTTCAGCTTCTTCCAGTTGTCTACACAGGGTCGCATGTTCTTCGCTGCCAACATCAAATACTCTGCATTCAAGTGCGAGCATCCAAAGTTCGATTTGATCACTTGTGTCAAAGTCATCCAAATTCAACTGCAAATACTGTTCTGCGACTGCCTGGTAGTTTCCAAGACGCAGCAATCCCTTCAAGTGATTTATAGTGTACGGAGTGGTTATTTCCATGCCAAAAAGTAATCAAAATGTAGCTTGCAATATTAGGTAAAGTGCAAGATTGCTGTCCATTTGACAGGCTTTGGAGCGAAAGGCCGCACCGCCGCGCCAACACCTGTCCAGCTATCCACTGCAATGCAAGCACCCTTCGCTGCTGTCTGCATCCACTGCT
>JAHDEE010000015.1:32578-53535 GCA_020629005.1 Chitinophagales bacterium | reverse complement strand
GTAAAGGTCACAGTCAAACCAGCTTCGTCATCTGTACAGATGCTCAACAGGTTGTCGGCATCAAAGTCGTTAGAAACTTGTACAGCACCCTGGCAAGCGTCATTAGCAGAAACGTTGTTCAACCAGTTGTTGATAGCTTCGGTATTGTCTTGTCCACATTCGATAGTAAGTGCTTGAGTTGGGCAGTTGTTCAGGGCTGGTGCGATAGTATCTTGTAGTCTGATTTCTCCAGAGCAAGAGCTTGTGTTTCCGCAGTCGTCCGTAGCAGTAAAGGTCACAGTCAAACCAGCTTCGTCATCTGTACAGATGCTCAACAGGTTGTCGGCATCAAAGTCGTTAGAAACTTGTACAGCACCCTGGCAAGCGTCATTAGCAGAAACGTTGTTCAACCAGTTGTTGATAGCTTCGGTATTGTCTTGTCCACATTCGATAGTAAGTGCTTGTGTTGGGCAGCTGGAAAGAACAGGTGCAGTGGTGTCGATGACATCGAAAGTTTGACTGCAAGTAGCAGAATCTTCATCAGCATCCAGCGTTTGATTGTTGTTTAGGTCATCAAAGATTGTGTATACTCTTGTGTATTGCAGTGGAGCATTTGCGCAGCCCTGGTCAGCTGGTAGAACCGGAAAGTCTTCGTGAATCATTTCCAATGTGCCACAGCCACTGGCGTTGCTAAAAACATCGTCTATGTTTGTAAGAGCAGCAGGTAGTACAGAAGCATTACAGCCTTCTATAGCGGAGGCTGGAGAATCAAGTTCGCAGTTAGCAGTGAACTCGCAGCAATTTGGTACAGCGGTTTTACAGATTGTTTGTGGCGAACAGCTTTCTACTCCGTTAACTCGGGTAACAGTTACACAGTAACAAGTTGCTGGGTCTGTTGCAACCACACTTAGTGATTGGTTGTTAGCCACAAGAATATCTCCAACGTTATTGCAGTCAGAATCTTTTTTCCACTCGTAATTGTAGCTGCATCCTGCACCAGGACCTGAAATAACAGGATTGAGTGTTAGCGTTTGTGATTCGGAATCTTGACAAGTGATTTCGATTGCGTCCAGACTGAATTCTGGGTAAACAGTTATGGTAGCTTCTTTGCTGACAGGTCCTGCGCTGCATTCTGAACCAGACTCTCCGGAAATTGCATAAGTAAATGCAACACCGCTACAGTCGGTGATGTCGCCGTGCGTTGCAGCATTGTAGCTGAAGGTACCGCTTGTGCCACACTGACCTGGAACGCTGCAATTTAGTATGTGATCAAGGTTGCTGTCATCATTTGAAGACCATTGTGGTGACTGAACAGAACTTGCGGTGAGTTCTGCCTGGCAATCTTGCGAGATGGCTGTAGAAGGCCCAAAATTGGGTGCAGGAATGGAAGTGAAACCGAATCCAATTTCGTTGAAATTGCCAGGCTTACAGAGTAGAATTGATGCATAGCCGCTTTCGTCGATTACTGGACAAAGTGGGTTACAGATTGATGGTCCGGCAGCTACTTCTTCTGCAGTAGGGCATCCAAGTCCACCATCGTACACGTTGATTGAGCATTGGTTTGGTCCAGAAATCGCTCCAATCTGAATGCCTTCAGCATCAGGGTGGAGTTTTACTTTTATTTCTGTGCAATTGTAGTTGGATTCAATCGTGCTACAGCAACTGCCGTTTCCGGCAATTAGCTCAGATGCGGCAGCGCTGGCACTTGTGGACAGGTCGAGCATGTAACAAGGCACAGCCTCGTTACATGCATCGTCACAGTAAGTTTGTGCGGTAGACATTAGATTTGAGAAAAACATCCCTAGCAAAATGGTTAGGATTGGAAGGATGGCTTGGTTGGTTTGGTTTGTGAAAAAGGATTTCATGGCGAATTATATTGTGATCGTTTAAGAAAACTTCGTTTTTCCTGGCAGCCTGTTGTAGCTGCTTTTCGATCCTTAATAGGGGGGAAGCGGTGGAGGTAAACAGGTGTTGGGATTTTTTTTTACCTGGGACATGAAAAGGCAAAGAATTTGTCGGCTATTGGGCTTTCAGCCTTGAGCAGTGAGTAAAAACCATTGACGGAGCCTACGCCGGACGCTGAGCCAGAGTGAGTAAAAACTAATTCGCCTCCCTGAAAAAGGACATTGCCCTTACTAATACAGTAGCTAGTGACGGTCCTTGCGCGGAGTCGAATTAATTTTTTCTCACTCTGGCGCTGGGTCCGATCAGCTCAATAGTTTTTACTGACCCTGGCAAGGGGGTGTTGGCCTGGTGCTATGGAAAGGAGCGCAAACAAATAGCCCTGATCGCAGCGGCTACGAGTAGTGCAGCAGCCGTAGTGACTGCCAGTGCCAGTAGGCTCGACGATAGGAGAGACTACTGGCACTGAGCAGGAACAGGCTGATGCGCTGCGAGTAATAGCGGAGAGCAGGACTGCAGGTGCTTGAGGGAGAATGCCTCGCTCCTAATAGAAAAAGAAGGGATAATTTTGGTTTCTTAGAATTGCAGAAGTATCCAGCCGAGGACGGCGCCTCCGAGTACAGTTAGAACCGCTCCTGGTTTTTTAGGGCCTAGTGTGGCTGCGATGGCTAGAATGGCGATAAGTATGGCCTGCCAGTTGACCAGGGTGTCGCGGCCCATATCCAGCAGTACAGCCAGCATGATGGCTACTGCGGCAACATTGACAGAATCCAGGAAGTAGCTCAGCAATTTGGATTGACGCATTTTGGGTACTAGCGGATTGCAGATCCAAACAAAGAGGAAGGATGGCAGAAAGATGCCAATAGTAGCAGCCAGGGCACCCCAGAATCCAGCGAGTTGGTAGCCGATGAATGTTGCTGTAGACAAGACTGGGCCAGGCGTAAACTGTCCAACTGCAATCGCATCGATTAGTTCTTGGCGGGTAATAAGGCCCGAAGTCACCAGCTCCGCATCGAGGTAGGCAAAGAGCACGTAACCGCTACCGTATAAGATGGCGCCCACTTTTAAGAAGGTAAGAAACACTTTGCTGGAGGCAATACTTGTGCTGAGTGTTGTTGGGACTTGCAGCAAAATGAATGGCCAAAGGACATTTTGCTTAGTAAATTGCTGTTTGCTGCTGAAGTATAATGTTCCGATCAGGCCTGCGACCAATAATGCCTGCACCTCATGAATGCCACACAGGGCAGCGATCAGTACCATTGCTCCCAGGATGGCAAGTTCTGTGCTTTTCAGGGCTTTCTTGCCCAGTTTTATGACTGCTGCTGCAATGATGGCCAGCACGGCAGGTTTGATGCCAAAGATAAAGGGTTCTACAGCTGGCAGGTGTCCGTATTCCGTGTAGAGATAGGCGAAAATCAGGGTGATGACCACTGCGGGAAAGATGAAGCAACTTCCAGCGACAAAAAGGCCGGCGGCTCCTGCTCGCTCATGCCCGCAGTGCATGGTCATTTCAGTGGAATTTGGACCGGGAATGAGATTGGTAGCTCCCATCAGATCGAGAAAGTGTTGGCTATCCATCCACTTTCTTTTTCTGACGACCTCGTCTTCCATCATCGCTACATGTGCTGCTGGACCTCCAAAGGCCACACATCCGAGCTTGAAAAACAGTTTTGCTACCTCTCCAAGGTTTTTGTTCTTTGCCACGGTCCGAAGCTACGACGCAAAGCGAAGAAAAGCAATTTGCTTCTGCTAGAATTTTACTTTGGTCCAGAGGCTTTTCTCGTGTGAAAGAAGCGTTTGGTGCATTTCTAATCGTTCTTCTATTAGTCCCGGCATTCCGCTCCACATACCACATCCCAGCAAAAATCCTTCTGACAGGGATTCCCAGGAATTGTAGGTTTTATACATGATCGCTGCATAATCCTGAATGCGTTGCATGGCTTCTTGCTGGGACAGTAATTTTACATCAAAGCCGAAGCGGCAGAGGTTGATTGAACGTTCGAGATCCCAAGCAGTTACATCAGGCTTGTTGCCAGCACTAAAGCATTTGCTTTGCTCCAAAAGCGGAAAAGTGGTTAGTAGGTTTTGAGTATACTCTTCCAAGCGGTCTTCTTCCATGTGCGGATGCGCCGCAGCTGTGGCTTCAAGTTCTGTAAGCGTAGATCTCCATTGTTCGCGCGGTAGACTTTCGAATTTTGCCCAGAGGTGATTGAAGTAAATCTTGTGCCCATCTGTCGACAGCCAGTCTAGCGTTTCAATGAGGTCATTCTTTGTTTCTACGCCCCAAGCACTTTCAAGGCCTAGCTTAATGTCTTCCGGGTCTAATCCTGTTGAAAGATCATTGAGTGGCTGATCGGCATAAAAGGAAAGGTTGGCTGCGCAAAGCAGAGCCTTCTGCTCTTGCTCGTTGAGGGTTGTGTCTTCCTTAACGATCGGTTCGCTATCAGCGAATAGGTCATCGAGCGAAAAATTGCCATTTGCAGCTCCGGCTTGAGCTTGAGCCATGTTTTGTAGCATTGGATTGTTTTCAAGCATGTTTTCGACCATGCCTTGCATTTGGTTTTGAAGGTCAGAGGTAAGCTTGAGTTGGGCCATCATGGCCTCGGGGTCGAGCCCCATTGCTTTCCACTGTTGCTTCATTAGTTCTAATTGTTCAGGAGTATACATTTTGACAGTCTAATTGTGTTGTGAAGAAAATTGTGTTGCTAGTGCGCAAGGCATTAGTGCCTCAGGCTCTCGAAGGCTGCATGTTTACGATAAGTGATCTGATGCAGGGCTTCCCATTTTGAATTTGTGGGTTCTTCTTTGAAAAAAATGGTTTGCAGTTTGGCTTCAGTGAGCTTCCATGTAAGTACTGCAATCTCTACGCCACCGTTTTGGTATTCAGTTTCATCGAGATAATTATGCAATTCGAGGTAGAATTGCGGAAGCTCACCTTGCACCCGGATGCAATGCTCATCAACTGGTGCACCCAGCTCCTGAATGTAGTAGGAGCGGGGGTGAATGATATCATCAATCTCTTGCAGTGGTGAGCCACTGCTGTAAACAGGGTTAAAGGTTTCAGATGTACGTATTGGGGAGTTATTGTCGTTTGCCGGATTGATGAAGGACAGCAGCAGTGCTGTCAGCGCGGTCAGAGCGAGGGGTATTGTGGATGCGACGATTAGTTTTTGATAGGGAGTATTTCTCACTGTGCTTGTTTGACTTAAGAAAGAACTCCGGGACGGTCAACCCGGAGTTCCAATTCACAATCTTATAGGAAATAATCTTTTTTAGTGTTGGCTGTCCAGGGTGGGGGCCCATGAGCAGATTCAGTTGTTTGTATTGTATCGCAGAAACCAATGCCAGCCAAAAGGGGATTAACAGAAAAGGGAACAATTGGTCAATCGTCCTTTCGGTGATGGCACTGACTTCTCTCGCAATAGCGCTTGCGATTCAATACACTAACTGTCAAAACACAATTTGATTTTTGAGACCACCCATCTCAAGACCAGCAGTCGGTTGCATCCTGAAGCTTATAAAGTAAAGAGTCGAGAAGATGGGTGGTACTTTTATTTACATGAAGAACATGGTGCTGGCGACAATCATCCAGATTCCAACCCCAATCCCAAATAAGCCCAGCTTGCCCTGAATTGGGGCTAGTTTGGCGAGTAGTTCCTCTCCCTTAGCTTTTGCCTCAGGATTTTTGGAAAGCAGGAATTTTTGCAAGAGGCCGTAGCCCAATATGAAACCGAGAACAGCCTGTACGAAGCTACCAGCAAGCAGTGTAGCCCACCAGATTGGATAGTGTGTCATCCAACTGAGATTCAGGAAACTAGTAATGATGCCCCAAATGCCGCCAAGGCAGAAGAAGAAGCCGATCCATCCTTGAATGGGAGCTATTTTGTCAAGTAGTTCTTGTGCATTAGGTTTTTTGGCCAGGATAAGTGATGGTACAGCAAGGATACTGAGAGCGATAAGGCAAAGTCCGTAAATCATAATTCTTAATTTTGTTACTCTAAGATATTATGGATAGGCAGGACTTTTTTGCTCTCTTTATATTCGTAGCTGCTGGCGTTAAATTTGCCGGGAAGTGCTCTGAATTGGTATGTTTGTTTTCGCTTATAGCTTTCCCGGCTCCGAATTTGCGATGCTCTGCTGCGTTTCTAGTCCCTCGACTTTTGTTTTCAGGTCTTGGTAAAGCTGAAGTCCAGCCTCAACCTTTTCTTTTATTGCTTTTATATACTCTTGGTCCAAATAGCTGACTGTTTCCCCTAGCTCGAACAAGCCTCTTGCATTTTCTACACTCAGGTACATTTTGTTGCCAAGTGAAAGGCGGATGTTTGACCTAATCGAATCCTGGAAGGAGCTGATTTGCTCCATTAAGCCAGGGGACAAGAGTTTTCGACTTTCCAATTGGGATCCAAAGACTTTGAATTTTTCGACGAAAGTAGGGTCTTCCAGTACGACCACTTCTTTTCCGCGTGTATTGTAGAATTTATGTACTAGCTCTGAATTTGGGTCCAGGTACTGAGATACATGCCGGCTGAGAATGAAGGTCTGTTTTGGGTCTATTGACCTGCCCGTTCTACGTGCGTTGAGCAAGAACATGCCTCTGAATTGATGCTTTATGGGATTGATTGCTGGAACATTTAGGAGTCTGGAAAGACTCTGTAACAGATAGACAAGGCTACTTAGAATGGGAATTTCTGTGAGGCGCATGCCCAGATTGTTTTTGTTAAACGCCAGATCAAAAACTTGTATGACATCGCCTTCCAGCTGAAATTCGAGCATGCCGTGGCAAACGGCAGGTAATCCTACTTGCCCTGGGCTGATTATCGCGTTTGGGAATAGTTTGGAAAAGGTGAGTTTCGCAATTGGTAGATCGGCAGTCAAGGCGAATCTTGCATTGGGGAAAAGCTGCTGAATGATTTCTTCTCTTTCCTCCTGAGCTTTCTTTCGAAGTACGTAGGAACCCATTGCTGCCATCCAGGTGATCACTGCCAAGCCAAAGTACATATAATAAGCGCTCAAATCAAAGCTCACTTCATCCGGAATCTGATCTGGTTTTGAATACATCTGATAGCCTGGCAGCAACACGGCTTTGAACAACATATAAGTAACCCAAATGATTGCTGGAATGGTGCATAGATAGATCAGGGCGTTTAGTCTTCGAAATCGCCGACGATTTTGTTCTGCACTTCTTAAGGATTCATTCAGATTGTTTAGCGTTTGGTCAATCATTGAAAAGGGCTTTTATATCGAGGTCGGCTTTTTTGTCGGTCTTAAAGAAAGTCTTCGATTTATATCCTTTGAGACCGGCTATGAGGTTGCTTGGGAATTCTTCGAGGGCATTATTGTAGGCATTGACAGCAGAATTATAAAAGCGTCTGGCTGCCGAGAGGTCAGTTTCAATTTTTGATAGCTCTGACTGCAGTTTGAGGTATGCTTCATTAGCCCGTAATTCGGGATAGTCTTCGGCGGTAAGTTGCAGCTTGCCCAGCATTTGTGTCATTTGCTGTTGAAGACCAATTTGCTGCTCACTTCCCTTTTCTGAGTCGATAATACTGCTTCTCAATTTGGTTATTGATTGAAGCGTTTCGGCCTCATATTTTGATTGTTGTTTGACCGTAGACACCAGTTGAGGGATCAGATCACTGCGTTTCTCAAAATAGACATCGATGCTGCTGAAGGCCTCGTGAACCTTGTTTTTTCTGCGCACAAGGGCATTGTTAATCATAATGGCAGCTATTATCAAAACGATAGCGGTTGCGGCTATAAGAATTGCTGCGAAGGTCATGTCTTAATTGATTTTTGGCGAAGTCAGATCAGCATTGACTACAGAAAAAGAAGTTGCCTATGGTATCGTGTTAGAGGCTTTGGGGTTGGATTAAAATAAGCGTTTTAACAGCGCTTCTTTTTTGCGAATTGCTACTGGTATGCTGATTTCTCCTTTAAGGTAGAGTGCTCCGCCTTTCTCATATCTATCTACAAAATCGAGATTGACAATGTAGGATTGATGGGTTCGAAGGAAGCGATCATCAGGTAGTAGTTTTTCGTACTCCTTAATTGACTTCGAAACAGTAAAATTTCGCTTATCAGTCAAATGAAAAGTGGTATATCCTGCATCCGATTGACAAAACACAAGCTCATCGAGCCTGATGATTTGAAAGCTATCATAGAGCCTCAAGACAATCTGGGTGCTATTTCCCTCCAAGTGGCTATTGAGGACCTTGAGCCGCTCATTTAGATGGCTTGCATGAACAGAAACAGCCTTTTTGATGACTGAAGCCAATTCCTCTTCATCAATGGGTTTGAGAATATAGTCCAGCGCGCCTTGTTTAATCGCTTTTAAGGCGAACTCTTCGTGCGCGGTAATAAAGATGATGTTGAAATTGCGATCCTTCACTTTATTGAGGAAATCGAATCCTGTGCCATCAGTGAGATTGATGTCGAGAAATAGCAAATCTGGCTTACAATTCTTGGCCAGGATCAATGCTTCTTTGACAGTGCCACAATCGCCTACCACGACTACTTCATCATCAAGTCTGTTCAACAAGTTGAGAATGCCTTTTCTTATGATTGGCTCATCATCTACTACCAAGGTTCGAATCATAGGGGTATTCTAATTTTTGGAAAATTAGTGAAATTTTATTTTTGAGATCGGCTGTGTTCGAAATCCGCGGCATTCGAACAAGAATCTGAGCCGCGTCATCCCTTATTTGTGCAGGCTCCTCATCTGTAAGGTGATATTCTGTCCGTATAGTTCATCATGGTCTAAAGCAGCACAATTAATGCTCCAGCTTTCGCGATCAAGAGCGGTCATTCTTTGTTTCGCGATTTTTGTGAAATCATTTAGCGCCGTATGCTCCGGTTGGTCCAGTCGAATCGGTTTACCGTTAAAACTGACCATACACAAGAGGTCTTTTTCCGCCAGGCAAATGTCAACATGTATCATACCGTTACGCAGCTTCCTTGTTCCTAATTCGATACATCGTTCGATGATTGCCTGTAGGACTAATCTGGGCACCAGAATTTGTTTTACCTGCAATCCTTTTGAGACCTTGACAAAGTATTGAAAAGAATTATCAAATCTAACTAGCTGCAAAGAAATATAATTTTGTACTATTCGCAACTCTTTCTCCAGGCTAATTAGCGTCTTATCTGCCGACCTAAGCACTTCCTGCATTAATGAGGAGAACTTATCCAGGTATTCAATTGCCCTGGGGTCCTGATCCAGAATCAGGGACTGGATGACCGTAATCGCGTTAAAAACAAAATTTGGGTTAATATCAAGCTTCCCTAATCGGACTGGGCCCGTATTGTTGATGTTGGTGTATTGGATGTTGGCAGGTCGGTCCAATTCTGCAATCGGTTCCAGGGCCAAGCGTAAAAGACGAGAGAATTCCGTCAATTCCCTGGCAGCGTCTGCATTTTTCTTGAGCATGATAAGTTCCTGGACCGTTCCCAGAGACTTGTCCACAAAGCGAGGATCGAAGAAACGTGCAAAAAAGTGTGAAAACCGCATCTTGACTAGAGATTATTCCGAGACAAAGATAAGCTGATTGATACGTCTTTATTAAAGGCAATGTATATTTGTCCCTGTTAATCTTGTATTGGGGCAGTTTGAAGTGATTTTCAAAGCATTGCTATGGGCAATTTAGCGGTCAAAATAGCCATCACGGTCCATCAGAGCCTTGGAAATCATGCGTTTTCGTTTGCGGGCTGAGAAGAAACTGGGTCGCCAGATGAACTTGTTGTTTCTTTCGATTGCCTGAATGAAAATCGGAAGCCCCTTGCGACGATTGTCAATTTTCGAAAGTAGCGCCTTATCTATATGCGTGATGTAGAGATTTTCAGCCGGCAGCTCAAAGTACAAATGAGAATTGTCATCATCTCCAAAGCTGTAAATGCCCTGCACGCCAAAATCCAATACGGTGGAATGAATGTAAAACTTCTCAATCAGCATATCTAGGCCACGGAAGTGGGTAGTATTTCGTAGGGTGTCAAATGCAATATCTCTTAAGTCTCTACCCATGAACTGCCAGCCAGTGAGATTTTTGATGGCCGGGATGTTTTTTAATTCTCCGTTTACAATTTCCAAGAACATCTCCCCATAAATGCTGCGAGGTTGCACGAGATAGTCGGCGTTAAGGGTGGTTTTGAAGTCGATGATCGCCGAGGCCAGTCCCTCAATGTTCTCGCTTTGCAGATCAGTTTGCCCGAAATTGTTAAAAGATTCAAAGACCTCTTTAACATTACAACGACGAAACTGCAATTGCACATCCGCTCTGGGCTGATTTCGTTTCAAATCTCTAATAGCACCACGTAGCAGAAAGTCTCCACCTCCCAGGCTCATGGAACAATTGCTAAGTTTTACAGAATCTGCCGTGACCCGTACATCTCCGCTCACGCGCTTGGCAACAAAATTTTGATTGATCACTTCATCCATATTGAGTCCAAGGGATACACTGCCCTTGCTAAGCAGACTGCGAATTTTTGAGGGACTAAAGTTTGCGGATTGCGATGCAGGATCATCCACAGTTTGCCCGAGTTCGGCAGGGCTTTTGAATCTGTCAAGATGGAACGAACCGGTGCGAAAATGCATGTCTGCATGAAAAACCTGATTGTCTAGCAGGAAGAAATCTAAAATGCCTTTGGAATGTCCGTAACTGCTTACATGATTTTCGTTTATGTTGAACAGCAAGGTGTCAATATAAAGGTCTCGGGAATCGAAGTGGGCGAACCCCTGCACATCGCGCACATTGAAACCTCTGTACAAGTAATCGAAACTTCCGTCAGTAACCTTCAGGTTTCCAAGTATTTCCGAGTCGGCAAGAAAGCTCTGGTAGTCCCAGCTATCATACAGTTTGCCTGTAAGGCTGGCTTTCAAAAGCATGTCCCCATCCTTGAAGTTGAAGAGATCTTGTGGAAAGATATCGTTCAACTTTTCAAAGTCGACCCTGGCAGCAAAGTTGGTCCTGATAATAGGATCATCCAGATTGATTAGGTCTATATTCGCGTCGACAGCTACCTCTTCAGAGAACTGCGCATGTAGGGAATCGATTTTCAGACAATTGGTCCGAAAACCGTTTTCCTCCCAATCCTGCAGCAGCCTGGCTCGAAAGGAAACATCCTGTATGATCCTTTGAAGGATGTTCAGTTCTGCTATACTAAATGTGATGCTACCATCAATTTGCTGCAAGCTGTTTCCTAAAGGGTGGATGAGCTGATAAGGGGATAGCGGCTTTTCCCGAGGCTTCATCAACTTCCGCCAATCTTCTAAGTCTATTTCGTCCAGATCAAGGTAGGGCATATGGATCCGAAGGTTCATCACAGATTGGGCTTCTTGTCCCAATAGCAATGGCAAATAATTGCTTGCCTCTCCACTAACCTGGAGTTCCGTATCCTCTGCCACAAACTCAATGCCTTCGATCTTGATGTCCTTATTGGTGAATCTTACAAGACCAGCACCCTTGTGCAAATGCTGTCCATTTGCTTTGTAGAGACCTTCGACATTTTCTACTCGTGCGAAACCGTCAAGCTGAAATCTTCGCAAAAAATCTTCTCTGCTTTGCAAGTCATTGATGTTAAACTGAGCATCCAGATCTAACTCAATCTGCCCATCGCTAAAGGTAAATTGATCCCTGGGAATCAATCTCGTAAAGGCCTCCGCCTTGCCCTTAACTCCAACATTGGCGCGTACTTTAGGATCTGTCAATTCTGTAATAGAAAGATCTCCTTTGATCAATAGTTCGTCGTAGAGTTGGGCACTAAGGTCAGATACAGTCAAACATGCTGGACCTGCTGAAGTTGAATCCCGGGAACAGTTTTCCTTGAGTGACATCAACAGACTTGCATCTTTCACTTCGTGCTTACCATAGTAGATTCTATTGCTATTGATCCTAAGATCTGCGGTGGACCGGCTCGTAATGCTTTCGATCAAGGCCCGGACCTGCGATCCCAGAGGCAGTTTGTTGGGTTTTCGAGACTTATGTCCCGTAGCGAGGTTGAGTACTTTCTGGATGTTCAGATCGGGTATATCCAGTTGCAACGTGGTCTTGGCCACAGGAGCTTGTAAATTCAGGATTGCCGACGGCTTTTCGATAGTTCCAGTCAATTTGGTGCCTATCCCGCCCAGACTGCAATTTATCTGCTTGACTTTGATGTGGTCTCTTTCCAGGAATAGTTTTCCTTCACTGAGCAGCACAGGCATTTTGGTTGTACCGTATCTTATGCGAATATTGTCGAGCGCAGCTTCTGCTTTAGCGACGCTGGTAAACTTTCCCCAGTCTTGCAGGTATTCGATTGGGCCACGAAACGCAAAATTGACAAGGGCAGTTCCATCTTCAAAGTACAGGTGTTGAGCAGGACTCGTATAGCTCTGCAAATCTTTCACATCCAAAGTAGTCTGCCCTTCAAGAATCACATCCTCCTGAGTTCGAAGGTCGTTAATTCTCGCTTTGGCTTGCACCCCAATATGTCCTTGAACCTTACTATCATGGACCTCGATTTCCATGCAAGATGAGGATTCGGTGATGATGTCTCCTTTGCAATTATTGGCATAGTACCCACTCAAAAATACATCGGTGGCATGCAAATCTCTAAAGTCCAATGTGCTGGCCTCGGTGCTAAAATCCACTCTAAGCGGTAGCGGTTTTCCCGGTACTATTTTGCCAGCGGTGTGAAGTCTAAATGCAACCTCTTGATCGACTTCGTACTCGGCGAGAATTTTCCCTAAGACCGGACTCACCAAAGGAACCGCTTCTTCAATAAGCATGCCCTTGCTTTCAAGAGTTAGACTCAAGGCCCTACTGTTATCCGTTGCAAGGCTGCCCTGTAAATGCAGTTTTTCTCCTTCCAAGATCACTTCGGAAGGCTGTAGCTCAATTAAATGCTCTCCTTCGCGCTGAAGAAAGCTAAGGGCTACGGTACTAGCCTTATTCTCCAAAAATGGGCCTTGCTCACGATTAAACAAAAGTCCTTCGAAAAAGCAGTCACCTTGTACTGTTAGTCTTGTTAGCAAGTCTTCTTGAAGCAACAACAACCTGGCCTTGCCAAACCTTGCAGCAAATGATTTGTCTCTTAGTTTGTCAAGGTAAGTCAGTCGTACATCTTCCAACATCACCTTGTCGAGCTCAAGGTAATCCTTTAGCCTGCTGGTGCTCTGATTCGACTCTCGATCCCCGGCAAAGTCAGCATTAGAATTGCCATCAGCATCCCGGAAATAGGAAAGCTCGATGCCAGATAGTTTCAGAGAACGGACTCTATATCGACTGAAGAGCAAATCCCAGGGATGGAACTGGAAGCTCATATCTTCTATCTGCAGTAATCGGGTTTTGTTCTTTTCGAAATGAGAGCCGTTGACAAATAACTGCTTCAGATGTAGCGACAGAAATGGGAAATTCGAAGTTCGGCTAAATGTGTAGGAGTCAAAACCTGTTTCTACTTGCAGCTTGTCCTGGACAAGGTCCTTCACCCTTTCCGCAAGCAATTCAGGATGTGAAGTGGCAACGTAATAAACGATGTTTACCACTAGCAACAGCAGAATTATACAAGCGGCTAGCAATTTTAATAAAAGGGTTAGAAACTTTCTGCTTCTTCGGCTTAGACTCATCCAGACAACACATCGACTTCGGCCCTAAGTTAACTTATTTTAGCCTAACTTACGACATTCAGAAGTAGCCTGCGAAACTGAGTTGTATGGTATTGATTATTAATTGTTTAGCTAATTCTTAGGCCGTTTGCTACTGGTCTTTCGGGTTGTAGCAAAGTGACAACTTTGCCATCTACAGATCCCAGAACCAAACACTCACTCATCATGTTTGCAATTTGTTTCGGAGGAAAATTCAAGACAGCGATAATCTGCTTTCCAACTAATTCTTCCACGGTGTACTGTTCTGTAATCTGCGCCGAGCTCTTTCGCTTTCCCAATGGTCCGAAATCTATCACCAACTTATAGGAAGGGTTTCTTGCCTCCACAAAAGCTTCTGCCTGCAGTATAGTTCCAACGTGCATAGAGATTTTAGAAAAGTCTTTCCACGAAATCATCTGCTCTTCAATCTCTGACATAGTCTAGTAATTCAACTATACAAATGTAGCACTTTTGAATTCACCCCGGCTCGTATTGAAAGCCAGCTGGCGAATAGCCACCAGATGAGTAAACAAAGCCAGTGGTGCCACAAAGGAAGGAAGCCAGGCAAAAGGAAAGTACATCATTCCTACATTTGGCGCTTCAAAGGAGAACTGTTGAAAAGGAGTTGGAGCGGAAAGGACTCCGTGGAAGATAATATTTAGCAAAATGAGCATCCCAACTACGTTCCAGGCAAGCAAAGCCTTCTCGCCCAATAGCTTTTTACCGAATACAAGGTAACCAATAATGGGAGCGCTAATGCCGACCAGTATATCAAAGTTCCGACCTTCGAATGTTAAGGTCTCAGGTATAGCGTGGTTTAGAAATAGCCACCAAAGCACAATCTCAACAGGAATTCTAATTACACTAAGATAAGTTAGCTGCTCCAATGGCAAGTCATCTATAAACTTGCGACCCACTTTGGTCACGAATAGCGTGATGGTCAGCAGTAAAACGGGGCCAGCTAGCAAGGCAAATCTCGGTGGTAGGGTATCTGTACTTTCCAGGTAAAAACCGCTTAGTGAAGGCAGCAATTGAAATCCAAGCCAGGCCGCACAAAGCAAAGTGATCAGATTTGCCTTATCCGCATGTTCTCGTGAGTTGCGAATCGCCCAGCGAAAAAGAAATAAAGATAAGAAGGTTGTGAGTATAAAAACAACCGAAATGTAGACAGGAAGTTCAGGAATCATAAGCGAGTCTTTAAGGGTTTATTGCTTGTATATACAAGTAATTGGTTAAAAAAAATCATTCGATATCATTTAGCAAGGTACTCCATATTGCTTTTTACGGCCTCTATCAGATTGTCGATTTGGCGAATGTTGTGAAGGCCTAGTACCTGCTCCATTCGGTTGTGGAGCTCTTCCCAAATTGGAATTACTTCCTCAAGAAAGGCTTTCCCTTCATCCGTCAATTCTAACATCACATTTCTTGAATCCTGACCACGGCTACTAATCACATAACCCTTCTCCCGCAGCTTTTTGAGGTCCCTGCTCATTGTCGAGGCATCCAATACCAACATTTCTGCAATCGTTTTCTGATTGATGTGCTTTCGTTTTCCAACAATAAAGAGTATCGATAGCATACTGCCCCTAATTCCATATGGCTTTAGTTTTGCCATATAAGCAGTATTAACCAATCTATGTAGCTTTCGCAATTTGCCATTGAAACAAAAGGCAGGATTGATGCGATCAAAATTCGGTGTAGCTGAAGTCTTTGCCATAAGTGTGCCTCAAAGTTAAATCAAATTACTTGCACCTGCAAGTAATTTTACAAAATGCTGGTGGAGTTTGCTCCAAGCTTTTGCAAGAGCCATGCTTTTCCGGGAAGCAAATGTGTGGCAATTATCTCCTCATTTAGCTTCACAATTTTTCTTTGATTGTTTGCCTCTGCCAATCGGTTGACAAAACGGGCAAAGTCCAGATTAGCACGCTCGTGTTCCGGCGATAAATGGTCCTTATTCTGGTGCAGAAACTTTTTGAAAGAGCTGATATCGCGCTCAGGTTGAGAGGTCGAGTATTCGGAATCTTGATGTTCAATTTCAAAATAAGCCTGAATCTTCAGTCTTCTCCTGGCAAGGTTAAGGTGAATGTCCTTAAACTTCAGCTTTTCGATTTTCTTAAGTTCCAACAAGCAATCGTTAAACCTTCCGGAGCTGAAATGACAACGCGCTATATTGTATCCATTCTCAACTTTCCGAATTCGCTGTTCCAGTTTATGCACATTATCATGAATGAAATTCACAGTCCACTCAGGACCCTGTACTCGCAAAGCTATCGTAACAATATTGTCAAACAGCCTGGGTGGAAAAATCCCCTCGACTAATAAGAGGTCATGCTCCATTTGAAAGGTGTAATACTGAAATATCTTTTGATAATAAAGATTTTCATCTGTTTCCAGCTTTCGTAAACTGTTACTTAGAATCACAAAAACACTTCTCGCGTCTGTCTTTAGCAGGGTCTCAAACTGCTCATAAAGGCATTTTTCCAGTCGCTCATAATTCTCTCGATCCTCCGGCTCCAACAGCAGCGAATATGCATATTTCCAAAGGTACAGCGTGGGTGCATCCTTATATGGCTCTTTTTCCAAATGCTCCACCACCTGCTGCATCAGATGATACTTGAAGTGATGAGAATGTATGTTGCTATGATTGAGCATCACTGCTCCCTGAAGAAGCTTGCTTGAAATATAGTAGATATCCAACCGATCTGAGGACTTTTGCAGGTTTTCTGCTACGGGCTTGAAAATGCAATCAAGTTGGGCAATGGCTAGCTTACTTCTGAAATAGAATTCATCCTTTAGGCCATAATTCTCTAACTCCTTGTCAATTTTCAGGTGTGTGCTGAGGTAAAACTCGTCCAAATGCCGTTCTATGTAAAATGCCATTTCCTTGATCCCATCCTCAATTCTGCGTCGCGTTTCTGTAGTCCATAATTCTCTGGAAACGAAGGCCTTGAAATGAACATGCATTTCGTTAAGCAAGCTGTTAACTCGCGCATCGCTGAGCTTAAAACGTCTTGCAATCTCCTCAAGGGGCACCGGTTTATCCTCGGCAGGTTCCGCAATTGCATCTAGAATTACCTGACAAAACTTGCTGTAAATCTCGCGGTTCTTAAAGGTTAACACATATCGCCTAAACGCTTGTAACTCTCTGGTGGTCAGGCATTTTAATTTTCGTATCGTTAGTCGTTCTTTCATAAGAGTTTCGGTCTAACAAGATAGCAAAACCGCTCATTGTTATGCAATTCAGGCCGGCCAGTTGGGCGGCTCATCCGTTTTGCTGCAAAAAGGGTGCTGATCAACTAAAACAATGTACGCCACAATTCAGTTTTTATTTTTTGTAGCGAATCCTTTATATCCCTGGAAAGGGGCTACCCGTGCTCCACTATTATTCACTACTTAGCAAGCTGTTCATGGCTTGCCACTGTCGTCTCCTCCTAAGGTCGGAGCCGCCATTGGCAGCCATTCACCACGCTTTCTAAGCAGTTCATACCGTTGCGCCCGGGGCTATTTTGCAGCTGCATTCCTCAGGCACCTTTTCTTCCAGCACCAATGAAAGCTCTTCTGATGCTATCTTGCCATAAGTCACGATCACACAGTTAAGACCTGAATCTCAAGCACCAACAAGTCGATAATCATGCTTTAGCATTGTGGAAACATGAGAAATGAATCTCTTGTTCCAAATACTGGCGCTTAATTGTCTGAGCCTGGTTTTTTACTTAAATTGGTTGCTCTAAAAAGTGGCTCATGGAAGATGGTAGTTGGATTAGCGTTTTGGGCATAATTCTATATGCACTTTATTCGATTTTTGGTTCTGCCTTTTTCGGCGATAAAAAGACGAAAGTACCAAAAAAGGAAAAGCGCTCTGGTAAAGCGTCCAAACCAGTCCCCTCACAAAAGAAGACAATTGAAGAGATCATGCAGGAGTACCTGCAGGAGATTGCCGGCGAGCAAGAGGTGCAAACTGCCAAGCCCCATGTTGAACCAGTAGTGGTAGAAAGAAGGGAAGAAGTGGTGCGAGAGAGCATTGGAGAGGCTTATAATGTCCGAAGAGACGAAATCATAAGGCAGAAAACCTCCGATTCCAGAATGGAACGGCAGGCAAAGCTTGATGCGAAGACTGAAGCAGAAGCCTCCCAGGCACAACAAGAAAATGTATTTACACTTGATCAAGCCAAGAGCTCAGGTATTCGAAAGAAGCCGGCGATGAAAAGAAATAAATCGAAAAAGAAGAAATTTAATTTCGATATGAATGACGCGATCCTCTATAATGTCATTCTAAACAAAAAACAATGGTAGGACCTCGTATTTCTAGTTACGAGGTCCCACCGTGTTATTCGCCACATTCCTACTATACCACTATGTTGATGATGCGGCCTTTGACATAAATGAACTTTCTGAGTTCTTTATCCTCAATCCACTTTCGCACAGTCTCGTCAGAAAGCACCTGTTCCTTGGCAAGTCCCTCTTCTAAGCCCAGTGGCAGCCTGATTTTAGTCCTCATTTTGCCATTGATGCTGATAGGATATTCGAAATTATCTTCTTTCAAGTGCGCTTCATCGTGTACCGGGTAACTGTACTTATGCACGCTTTCTTCATGACCAAGCCTACTCCAAAGCTCCTCAGTGATAAACGGCGCAAATGGGGCCAATAGCACCAAAAGCGGTTCGAGTATCTCGCGCTTATGGCACTTTGCCGCTGTTAGCTCATTCACACATACCATAAATGCACTCACACAGGTGTTCATGCCTAGTGTAGACAAATCATGATCTACCTTCTTGATGGTCTTATGTAGGGTCTTCAATTCACCTGGACTTGCCTGATCTTCATTGACGATCAATTCTCCTTCCTTCACAAACAAGCGCCAAAACTTCTTTAGAAACTTGGCCGTTCCTTCGATTCCGTTGATGCTCCAGGGTTTTGAATCCTCAATTGGCCCCAAAAACATGATATACATCCTGAAAGTGTCAGCCCCATAACGAGCAATCACCTCATTGGGGTCAACAGTATTGTGTAGGCGTTTGGACATCTTTTCAACCTCATGATCGCACTTAAAATGTCCTTGAAATTGCTCAAATTCCGCTGTTTCGAAATCGGATCTCCAGCTTCTCAGACCCTCAATATCTAGATGATCTTTGGCATCTACATACTTGATAGGTATGTGCAAGGGACTACATTCAAATTGATCCTTCAATTCTGCTGAAACGAATTTGTTTTCGCCTTGTATACGATGAATGATGCTGGATCTCCCCTGTATCATTCCCTGATTTACCAAACGTCTAAATGGTTCTTTTCCGGGTACCAGACCCATATCATAAAAGAATTTGTGCCAGGTACGGGAATACAACAGGTGTCCTACGGCATGCTCCGTTCCTCCGATATACAAATCCACATCCTTCCAATAGTTTACTGCTTGCTCTCCGACAAAAGCGTCATCATTTTCTGGGTCCATGTACCTAAGGAAGTACCAACTGGAACCAGCGTAACCGGGCATGGTGTCCGTTTCTCTAAACTTTCCATCAACCTCAACCCAATCCTTAATGGCAGCCAAAGGAGACCTTCCATCACTACTTTGCGCATAAGTGTCGATTTCCGGAAGGCTCAAGGGCAAAGCCGATTCTGGCAGTGTCATGGGTACGGAATCTATGTCTTCAGACTCGTAGACGATAGGAAATGGTTCTCCCCAATATCTCTGTCGACTAAATCCTGCATCCCTGAGCCTAAAGTTGACCTTTCCTTCCCCAATTCCCATTTCTTCCAGCTTCGAAGTAATCAGTTGGATGGCATCTGGCACCTCCATTCCATCCAGAAAGTCCGAGTTGATCATGATGCCCAGCTTATCGGAGCGACCTGCTCCGGGATATTTGGACTTGTCAATGATGTCCACTATAGGAATTCCATACTTCTCGGCAAAAGCATTATCTCTATCGTCGTCAGAAGGTACCGCCATAATTGCTCCTGTGCCATAGGAGGCGAGTACATATTCACCGATCCAGATTGGAACCGGCTCACCTGTGAAAGGGTGCTTGGCATAAGCACCAGTAAATTCACCGGTAACTACTTTTACTTCAGACATTCTATCACGCTCCGATCTCTTCTGAACATAG
Organism: Chitinophagales bacterium; assembly: GCA_020629005.1. Lineage (GTDB taxonomy): Bacteria > Bacteroidota > Bacteroidia > Chitinophagales > UBA2359 > JAHDDV01. The sequence continues at coordinate 33,939 of JAHDEE010000015.1, read as the reverse complement.
CCCAGGTACGCTTCAATTTTCTCTTTTTGCGCAACAGTGGTGATCTCTTTCACCAAATCATGCTCAGGAGCTAAAACCATGAAAGTCGCACCAAAAATTGTATCCGCTCTAGTGGTGAATATCTCAAAGGTTTTGTCATGGCCTATGATCTCGAAGTGAATGGACGCACCATAAGACTTGCCGATCCAGTTTCGCTGCATCTCCTTCATCGAGTCGGACCAATCAAGCTCATCGAGGTCGCCCAAAAGCCGCTCCGCATAGGCTGTCGTCCGCAGAAACCACTGACGAAGCTTCTTTTTGTGCACCGGATGACCTCCCCGCTCCGATAGACCGTCTTTGACCTCATCATTTGCCAATACTGTTCCGAGAGCCTCGCAGTACCAAACCTCGGATTCAGCCTGAAACATAAGTCGGTATTGCATCAATATTTTTTGCTGTTGAGCTTCTGTCATGCTATTCCACTGCTCAGCATCGAATTCCTCATGCTCTCCGTGGGAGCCGTTTACCGATTCACTGCCTCCATTTGCAAAGGCATCGACCAGTTCTGAGATTTTCTTTGCACAATCTGCATCAAGGTCATACCAACAATCAAACATCTGCAAAAAGGCCCACTGCGTCCATTTGAAATAGCTGGGGTCGCAGGTGATCACTTCTCTGCTCCAATCATAAGAGAAGCCGATGTTTTGCAACTGGTCCTTAAAGTATTCTATGTTTTTTTCGGTGGATGTTCTTGGGTGCTGTCCTGTCTCTATGGCATACTGCTCGGCCGGCAAACCAAAGGCGTCGAAGCCCATAGGGTGTAGTACATTGAATCCCTTAAGTCGCTTGTAGCGCGAAAAGATATCAGAGGCAATATAGCCCAAAGGATGCCCAACATGCAGTCCCGATCCAGAAGGGTAGGGGAACATGTCCAGCACATAATACTTTGGTTTTGAGCTTTCTGTTGAAACTTTGTAGAGTTCTGTCTCTTCCCATTTTTTCCTCCAGGTAGACTCAATCTCATTAAAATTATACTCCATTTTTGTTCTTCTTGTAAATGCTAAAAAAGGGCAGCGCGCCTTTTGCGCTGCAAAGTTAAAAAACCAGTCAGTTTATCCGCATGAACTGGCATTCGTGGCAAGGTAAAATTGCCGAAGATGGGAAATCGAGTATGGAGCATTTTATCCTACATATGCCGGGTGATCGGCGAGGAGATGTTTTGATAATCAGTAGACTACAATCTCTAATGGAATTACATGCTAGTTTCGTATGACTACTTTTGCTACTGCCCGATTCCCTCAGGCAGTATCAAGAGCATACCTTCAGCGGGTGCTGTGTATGCTCTTTGTATATCCTTGTATTGTGGAAGTAATTGCATTTTC
>JAHDEE010000015.1:0-32478 GCA_020629005.1 Chitinophagales bacterium | reverse complement strand
TCGAGGAGGTTTGTTACGGCATTACCCACCCGCCGCGAACCTGGGATCCCATTTACATCAATTTTCAATACTGGAAGCAACTTTGGGATGATGCCGTTGCTGCGCCATTCCTTTGGGATAAAATTAGGTTATGGTTTATGCCTCTTGGTTGGAGACCAAGAGGTCTTGAGCCCTATACTGCTGAAAATGGCCGAATCGGCTATACGAAATCTGAACAAACTAAATTCTATAGCAAGCAGTTCCTGTACGCCAAACCCTATCTCATAGTTCAGGTCTTGCTTGGCTTGGCCTTTCTATTTGTCACCATCAATCTGGAGTTTCCCCTTGAAGCACAGGACCGAATGATGCTTTCGGCTGGTATCTTTCTCATGATCATCAGTTGGGGAGGCATTCTGCAAGCCAGGTCATGGTCCATCCTTATGGAGATTCTGCGCATCCTGGTCATGGGAGTCTCGCTCATATTTGTCCTGGATCGCGTTGGCATAGCACATTGGACCTCCTGGTTAACTGTCTTTGTCGCATTGATTGCAGGTGTTAGCATACTATTCATCTCATTCTTTTTTAGCTTCGATAAGCTGGAAGAACTTGTACCTGCTCCTTAAGTTGTTTGTTAACCCGGCGTAAAAACTGCGAAAGTGCAGCGCCATCCTTTAATGTTTAGGAGATTTGTTTCCAAGGGTTTACTGAAGCAATTTTTGCTGTTTCGGTCAAATTGCCCTCAGGTGTCATATAGCTGCGCGTAAAATCGGCTGTTTTTCATAACACAGCACATCTAACATTGAAGGTAAGTAATAAATGATGTCAGGGTTATTTATATTAATTTCGTCAATTATGGGATAAATTGCTCTGGTCTTAATCCCTAAGTATTAGATTTTTCCAACTCTGCGTTACTATCTCTATATTTGCAGTCTCAAATCTGTGCTCATTACAGTATAAAAACGCCGTTAATCAAAATGAAAAATTCAGTACCCTTTTGGATTATGATGCTTTTGGGCTGGTGTCTGCTCGGAGCCTTCCTATTCAACCTCTTTCTCTGTCCACTCTTAACCGGGGGAACCGCCGCTGCTTCTACTGCAGCCGCAGTCACAACGACAGGTGCTGCCGCAGCAGCAGCTAAGACAGTTGCACCGGCAGCGACAAAAGCCGCACCAGTTGTCGCAAAGACCTCTTGGACGATTGCAGACAAGTCAGCCTTTGTAACAAAAGCGGAAGACTATATCAGTTTCAAAAATTCAGGATTTAATTATCTCACCCCGCAAAGTGTTAGCTTGAAAGGGGCCACAAAAGAGACAGCCGAATACCTGAAGAAGAATCCCGAGAGATCTCTCTTAATTACTGGCTACTATGAAAAAAGTGAAAAGAACAACAGTATTCACCCTGATCTTGGGTTGGCAAGGGCCAATGATGTGAAGAAGATGATGATGAAACTGGGAGTTCCAGCCGCACAAATGGCATTGGCAAGTCAAGTAGTGGGAAAAGACAAATTTAAAGGCGACAAACTGGTGCAGGGAGTGCAATTTGCTTTCAAACAGAAAGAAAAGGGCAACGATCGGATCGCAGAAGTCAAAAAACGATTGGTTGGAAAACCCTTAACCGTGTACTTTGGAACCAATCAAAACACAATAAATCTAACACCAAAACAAAGGAAAGATATCTCTGATATTATCTACTACCTCGATAATGTCAAAGGGGCAAAGTTGGGTGTTGCAGGACACACAGATAACGTAGGAAACAGAGCCTACAATGTAAACCTATCCAAGGAACGGGCGGCATTTGTGCAATCTTATCTTAGCAAGAATGGAGGAATCTCTATGAAGCAGATGAGCGTAAATGGATTTGGGCCAGACAAGCCTATTGCTCCTAACACCACTGAAGATGGAAAAGCAAAGAATAGAAGAGTAGAAATTACACTTCAGTAGGCATTCATTAATTAATACCACCTAAAAAATAAACCATGATTTTAAAGTGTTTCATTCTTCCATTCTTGTTTCTTCTGGTTGCAGGCCTGATCGGATGGTTGATCGGATGGCTTCTAAGAGGTAAGCGAATCAGCCTTTTGGAGGGTCAAGTAGGCTCACTCGAAGGAGATCTAAACGCTCAAAAGACGAACTATAATAGATTAAAGTCTGATTACGATGGTTATGAAAGTAAATACGGTAAGCTGGATAAGCAATATCAAGGCTTACTCAAAGACAGTAAAGCTTTCGAAGGTCAGTTATCTGATTGGAAATCAAAGTACGAAGCAAAGGACAAAAGCTACGTTGGTCTCAACACCAAATTTGCTGACCTTGATGGAACCTTCAGCAAGTTCAAGACAGATGCGAAGCAGAAGGAAGACAAAATCTATGCAGATCTGAAGGCCGCTTTAAAAACCCAGGACACTTTGAAAGCTGACAAGGCAGCGCAGGCAAAGAAAATCGCCCAGCTTGAGGAAGAACTCAAGAAGAAGCCCAAAGAAGTGGTCAAGGAAGTCGTGAAGATTGACGAAGCCGCAATTGCAGAGTGGAAAAAGAAATATGGCGATCTCGATGGTCAGCATAACTCGGCAAAGGCCAAAATTGGTGAACTAGAGGAAGAGCTCAAGAAGAAGCCAAAGGAAGTTGAAGTGGTGAAAGAAGTGGTAAAGGTTGATCAGGCCGCTGTTGACCTATGGAAAAAGAAGTATGAGGCCCTGGACCTATCAGTAAAGAGTCTTCATGATACGGTGAAAAAGGTAGAGGCTGAAAAGGAAGGAATAGATATTCAAAAGGAAAGTGTAAACAAAGAGAAAGTCACCAAGTGGCAAGGCCTTTTTGGCGGTTTACGCAAGTCTTATGACGACAAATCTCCTACAAAGATCAAGGATCTTAATTTGTCAATCCAGAATCTCACCGAAAAATTGGCAGCTAAACCAAAGGACTACAGCTCTGAAATCAATGCCTGGAAAAAGAAATATGCCGATCTCGAAGGTGAATTAAAACAAGGGAAAACCAGTTTCGGCGATCTGGAAAAGAAATACGCTGCACTTAACTTGCAATTCCAGGCCAAACCAAAGGAAATTGTAAAGGAAGTGGTCAAGGTAGACGACACTGCCTTAAATCAGTGGAAGCAGAAGTATGCAACGCTTGAGGGAGACATAGGTAAGCTGAATGCTCAATTGAAGCAAAAAGATGCGGAGTATCAAAAGCTAAATGCCAGCTTGTCCGAATTGAACGTAAAGCTTGCTGCCAAACCCAAGGAAGTGGTGAAGGAAGTCGTAAAGGTCGATGAAACGGCGGTGAACCAATGGAAAGCCAAGTACACAACTCTACAAAACGAACTTACTGCTGCCAATAAGAAGTCCCTGGAACTCACAAAAGGAAATCAGGAACTAAACAATAAGATTTCGACCTTGAATATTCAGCTTCAGGCCAAGCCGAAAGAAGTGATCAAGGAGGTAACCAAAGAGGTTGTTAAAGTAGACGAAACTGCTTTGAACGAATGGAAGCAGATGTATGCTGGTCTTGAGAAGGATCACGGAAAAGCAGGTGGCAGAATCAAAGAGCTAGAAGGCAATCTGGAGCAGCTGAATGCTCGCATTGCCAAAATGAATCAGGAACTTCAGGCCAAGCCGAAAGAGGTGGTCAAAGAAGTGGTCAAAGTTGACGAAGCAGCTGTAAATGAGTGGAAGCGAAAGTATCAAACCCTTGAAATAAACCTGAACGCAGCAAAAAAGCGAGCAGGTGACTTTGAAGAGCAGCAAAAACAACTGAACAGCAGATTCAACAGCCTTAAGTTGCAGTTTGATGCCAAGCCTAAGGAAGTCATCAAGGAGGTCGTAAAAGAAGTTGAAGTAGTCAAAATTGACGAAACTGCTCTTAGCCAATGGAAGAAGAAGTTTGCCGATCTGGAAGGAGATTTCGGAAGACAGAAGAACAAGTTTGCAAATCTCGAACAGGCGAACCAGAAGCTGAATACGGATATCAAGCAGCTCAATCTCAAATTGCAGGAAAAGCCTAAAGAGGTCATCAAAGAGGTCATCCGAGAGGTTGAACTGATAAAGGTCGATGACGCTGGAATGCGCGAATGGAAGGCCAGGTTCGAACAACTCGACGGACGTAGCAAGGAATTGGAAGCTCGAATCGCCGAATTCAACAAAGTCAATGCCGACCTAAATGAGCGCCTGGCTAAGAAGCCGACGGAAGTTGAGGTGATTAAAGAAGTGGAAGTAGTGAAAGAGGTGGAGGTGATCAAAGAAGTGGAAGTAGTGAAAGAAGTGGAGGTGATCAAAGAAGTTGAGGTGGTCAAAGAAGTGGAAGTGGTCAAGGTTGACGAGCAGGGAATGAAAGAGTGGAAAAGCAAATTTGAAAACCTGGACCGCGAATACAAGACTGCGAACCAGAGAATTTCAGATCTGCATCAATGGAAGGATCGATATGCGGGTTTGCAAAAGCAGTTTGACCAAGCCAGTAAAACAGCGCAGGGATTTGGTGATTTAAAGCAAAAATATAATGCACTGCAAAGCGATCACGAAATAGCCACCAAGTCTGTTGAGGACTTGCAGAAGGCTGTTGCCTCCGTTGAGCAGAAACTAAGCGCTCTCGGTCAAAACCATGAAGCAGAAACCGAAAAATGGAAGGAGCGCTACGGTTCGCTCGAATTGAAGTGGAAAGATGCCAACAAGATTGGAAAGGATGCCCAGAATGAGGCTGGCAAACTTGCCAAGCAAATCACTAAGCTCGAAGAGCAGCTGGCGAAGAAGCCAAAAGAGGTCGAAGTAATCAAGGAAGTTCCGGTTGAAGTAGTAAAAGAAATCGAAATCGTTAAAGAAGTTCCTGTCGAAGTAGAAGTCATTCGGGAAATCGAGGTGATCAAAGAGGTCCCTGTAGAAGTGATTCGCGAAGTCGAAGTGGTAAAAGGAATCGATTATGCCACACTCAAAGGAATGATCTCCAAGATGAATACAGTCGAGGTGTCTAAGCAGGTTGTTGGTGAAACCCGTACAACCAAAGAATCTCGTATTGTGGAAAGAAGGGAGATTACAGATGATTCTGGTGCCAAGGCAAAGACAACAAAATCGACCAAGTCGACTAAGTCTGTGAAGTCCGAGAAGCCAGCAGGAAAAGCGAAAAAAGATGATCTGAAGAAGATTGAAGGCATTGGACCTAAGATTGAGGAGCATCTCAACGCGGCGGAAATCATGACTTTTGAGCAACTCTCAAAGACCAAGACCACTAGCTTGCAAAAGATACTAGACGATGCTGGCCCTCGCTATAAAATGCACGATCCTAGCACCTGGGCTAAGCAAGCTAAGCTAGCTAGCCAGGGAAAATGGGAAGAACTCCAGAAGTGGCAGGATGAACTGGATGGAGGCCGAAAGAAGTAAGACATAGATATTGATACCAGCAAACGGAGTTATGGGAATTTTGTTTTCGTAACTCCGTCTTGCTGTGCGTAAGAACCTTTTCTGTAAAGGTTCACAACAATTTGATAAACACAATTTATTACCCCCAAATAAACCATTCTAATCATGATCGAAAAGAGTAAGCTCATTAAGCAGATATGCAAGAAAGCCAAAGTTGATGAAAAGCAGGCTTTGATTGCATACGAATGTATCCTCAAGGAGGATCCATCATTCCGTGAGCAGAAAATAAAAACCGTCGATATAAAGAAAGAAGTTGCGGTTAAGGTTGCTGGCAAGCCCAGCATCAAGCGTGTTGAGTTGGTAAAAGAAATTGCAGTGCCAACCGTCAATGAAAAAGAAGTAATCAAGGAAGTAGAAGTGATCCGCGAGGTACCAGTTGAGGTAATCAAGCATGTGCCTGTGGAAATAGTCAAGGAAATCGAAGTGGTCAAGGAAGTTCCTGTAATCAAGGAAGTAGAGGTGATCAAGGAGATTGAAGTGATCAAAGAAGTACCGGTTGTTCAAAACAAGGAGGTTACCAAAGAAGTTGAAGTAGAGGTCGTGAAATTGGTTGAAGTGCCTGTAGAGGTGATTAAGACCGTGGAGGTAATCAAAGAAGTGATGGTGCCGGTAGAAGTGGTCAAAGAAGTCATCATAGAAGTAGAAGTGCCGGTGGAAGTACTAAGCGAAGTAGAAGTGATCAAAGAAGTGCTGGTTCCTGTAGTTGAAACAAAAGAAGTAATCAAGGAAGTAGAAGTGATAAAAGAGGTCACTGTCGAGGTGATCAAGGAAGTTGTGAAGGAAGTGATCAAGGAAGTTGAAGTGATCAAAGAAGTTCCTGTTGAAGTGATCAAGGAAGTTGAAGTGATCAAAGAAGTACAGGTCAATGCCGAAGTAATTGTGCCGGTAGTAGAGCAAAACAATATCGAAATCATCAAGGAGATCGAAATTGTACGCAATCAGCCAATCAATACTGAGGTAATCAAGGAAGTTCAGAAGATCGTGCATCAGATCGAAGAGGTACCAGTCGAGAAGATCAAGACAGTTGAAGTCATTCAGGAAAAAGTGGTACCAATGAATGTTGACAAGGTGAAAATCGAAAAGGTTGAGCTTGTCAAAGAAGTCGTGGTCAACAAGCCTGTAGAGGTCATCAAGGAAGTAGAGGTTGTGAGAGAAGTGCCGGTTGAGAAGATCAAAGAAGTTGAGCTGCTCAAAGAGAAGGCTGTTGCAGTTGTCAACCGTCAAGAGAAAGTCAAAGAGGTCAAGGTTAAGCACGAAGTGCCTGTAGAGGTCATCAAAGAGGTGCTTAAGCCAGTGGAGATCATCAAAGAAGTTCCGATCGAAAAGCTTAAAGAGTACACACTCGTTAACGAGGTGGAAACCATCAAAGAAATCGAAGTGATCAAGGAAGTTCCTGTAGAAATCATTCGTGAGGTAGAAGTGGTGAAGCAGATTGATGTGGAGTCATTGATGCAAATGATGCAGGGAATGGAAGCGGTTGAAGTTTCCAAGTCTGTGGTAGGAGAAACCCGGACCACTATGGAGGCCACCGTTGTGGAGCGCAGAGAAGTAGAAGCTGGCACCAATGCCGATTTGATCGGCAAAACAACTACTGTCAAGTCCGGGAAGTCAGGTAAGGCTGTAGCTAGTGGCGCTAAGAGCAAAGCGAGCCCCAAAACAATGACAACATCTAAATCCGCTACCTCGGCTACAAACACAAAGTCGGAAAAGTCTGCAAAGGCTGCCAGCGGCAAAGATGCCGCATCTATGAAATCGACTGCTAAGGGAGCAAAATCCTCCAAGTCAGCAAAAGGAGGCAAGATCACAGTAAGTACGAAATACGGAGATCTAAGATTCAATCCTGAGACTCTACAGTTGGTGGAAGGTATTGGACCAAAGATTGAGCAATTACTGCATGCTGCAGGTTATATGACGCTTCGTAAGCTTTCGCAGGCCTCTTCGGCAAAGCTGGAAAAGGTGCTGTCCGATGCCGGAAGTCGATTCCAGATGCATGATCCGTCCAGCTGGGCACAGCAGGCAGGTCTCGCGGCAGATGCTAAGTGGAATCAACTGATCAAACTGCAACGTGGTTTGGATGCAGGCAAGTCCAGTGCCGATGGTGGCGAAAGCCCATCTAAACTGGAGCGTTTTGCGAAGTAGATCAAACTAGCGACCTTTGAATTAAGTAAAAAATTATAGTGATGCAGTATTCTAAGCAACGAAGTATCAACACAGCTATCCCAGCTGACAAAGCAGGTGCTTCTGATCAAATCAAGATTATTCGCGACGCGGTAATCGAAGACATCCATGCGAGAGCAGTACTCTCCAATGTCAAAGGAGAAAACCTAACCCTTAAGCTTGAAGGACCAGATGGTACCAGCCTTACCTTGCACAAGAAAGCCAAAGTGAAAGGAAAGCACCTTTCCCTGGCATTCGACAACAAGGCACTCAAGAAGTTTCTGGGTAAGAAGAGTAAAGGCAACTGGACCATCAATGCAGTAGATGCAGCCGCCAAAGGCAAGAGCTTCCTCAACAGCTGGACGCTCGGATTTACTTTCGCGGATGCCAAACAGTCAGAAATCTACACTCCGGAAAAAGCCAAGTCGGATCTGGTGAGCAAACACAACTGCCAGGAAGCAGGTAAAGTGAGTAGCCTCAAAGCGGCAATAAACATTAGCCACACAGATATCGGCAAGCTCACGGTGAGCTTGAAGTCACCTTCGGGCAAGTCCGTTGTTTTGCACAAGAAAGCCGGTGCAGGCAAGAAGACGCTCAAGAAGACCTACAAAGGAGCAGACGTGAAAGCCCTGCTGGGTGAAAAGGCCAAAGGAGTTTGGAGCCTTTCTATCACAGATGCCAATGGAAAGAATGCCGGAAGATTGAAAGCATGGAGTCTGGACATCAAAGTCTAGTCCCGAAAGTTTTCCACCAAAATAAAAGCTCGCGCTAGCAATCTCTGCTGGCGCGGGCTTTTGCTTCAACTACTCCATTCCGGTCTCATAAATCCAAACAGCCCTTGTTGCATAACAAGGGTCTCAAGCTGCTCAGCAAACCAATACACGCCAGAAATTACCCTAATCATCATCCCTTCTTCACATCCCGTTCAAGATCAAGAACACGCACATCCACCATAGCACATATTGTTAGTGATCGTAAAGAGCAAGCAATCAGGCGCTTATGAACTATGCTCGAAGTTTATGCAAGAATCATGCGATTGTCTCGCTTTTTTTCGTTATATTCATGCTAGGGACTGCCTGTTCAGTCGGTAAGTGACATTTTGAACCGGTACAAAAGCTGGCGTTTCTATGATGTTACAACTGCCAATTGTGCCCCACTTATTTGTAAAACCGGGGCTCAACAGAACCAAATCCCCCTCATAACGTTAACAATAGGCGCGACGAGATGTCGCTATTCACTGATGCAATCACAATCATTTGGTAGGGAAACCGGCACTAAAAGCTGAAATTTCTGACTAAAGTGAGCATCGCATTTTATCATTAAAATTCAATTACAATGGGAAGACCTTCAACAAGGCCTGCCAAGCTTAAAGACGGGTACTACATCGAAGTGAGAAACACGGGTGACAAGACTGGAATTAAGCTTCGTAGAGATACGCCAGAAGAACTTGCACAAGCCATTAAAAAGTACGAGAGAACCAAGGAGGTGAACGTACTAGGCGAATGTAAAGGCGGAAAATGGGTAAATGACCCCAAGAAAAAGAAGAAATAAGTCAACTATATTATTAATAGCACCAAATTGAACTGGTGCACCAAAGAGTCGATTGAGTCGAAGGAAAGAAAACAGGCCGCCTGTTTTCTTTTATTCGACTCAATTTCTTTTATCCCCCCTCTCAATGCCGATCATCCCGCATTTACTGTTTTTGAACTGCTACTTACCAAATACACCCCACTAAAAATCAAGCCTGCCGCTAGCAGCTTTACGGATGTCAAACTATCTGTACCCAATAGAGTCGCCAAAGTGGTAGCCACAAGCGGTTGCCCGTATATATAAGCACTAACCAAAGATGGGTTAGCTCCCTTTATAGCAATCGCATTCAAGAGATAAGTACAGAAAGTGGCGAACAGCACCACATAGGCAACACTCATCCATATCAGTCCAGTAAATTCCGACCACTGAGTGGAGGCAAAATCCGACCATCCTATTGGCAAGGCTAGAAGACTACCAAACAGGAAAACCCATTTCACAATCGTCAAAGGGTGATAGCGGTTCGTCAGCGGCTTCACCAACACCAGGTAAAGGGCATACGAAGCAGCATTCAGAAAGATAAACAGATCGCCCCAGAATGTCCCACTGTCCACCTGCAGGCTTCGACCATTAGAAATAATCAAGCCGGCACCCACACAACCGAGCAGTATACCAATCATCTTGCGCGGAGTAATGGGATTTTTCAAAAGTAGCCGAGAGAAAATAACCACCACAATCGGAGTAGTAATCATGATCAGAGAGGCATTAATCTCTGTCGTCAAATCCAGCCCTTTCAAAAAAAATATCTGGTTGATCGCCACACCAAACAAACCACAAGCCGCAAACAAGGGCAAATCTCTCCTTTGCACCCGCTCTCCAATCAAGGCCCGATGGACAATAAAGAAGAATGGCAATGAACAGGCGACCCGAATGAAAATCAAACCCAATGGAGCCAAGTGCTCTCCCATCGCAATTTTGGCCACCACATAGTTCCCACCATAAAACAAAGTGACCGCAAGCAGGGCCAAATGCACTTTTAATTTCTCAGACAAGACTTTTTCTGCACAAGTTATGGCAATTGTGCGATTCTTTTTTTGGGCGTGCCCTTGGCCTGCCGTGGTGGGCAGCAATTGCAGCAATGGGCAATCGGTAGGGTTAGCAGCAGTAGGGTAGGAAATTCCCTGCTCCTGTTCCTGCTTTTCTGCTGCCCACCTCGACAGGCCAAGGTCGGGCTATCCGCTATTATTCACCTTGTACGAGCCGGTTCGGCTTATGCCTGCTGTGGTCTCTCCGCAAGCTCCGAGCCCCCATCAGGCATGCCTCACACGGCTCGTCCGGCGGCTCATACCGCTTCTATCCCTCACGCATCAACCTTTGTCAGCAATTGGGCATAGGGAGTCAGAATCAATAACCATCTAATTTTGACGCCGCTGGAAATGATTTAGCCGAGGCATTTTTTGACAGTATCCCTGTTGGCTGGTGGAGAAAAATAACGAAGGATAAATCATTTCTAGCAAGTCAAAATGGACAATTATTGATTCTCCATCCCTTAATACTTTAGCGTATTTTTACGTCATAGAAAGAGAAAACAAACCGAAACAACCATATGAAAATTAATAGCAAAAAGAAAGGCTCTGGAATCAAGTTATGGCTAGGCCTTCTGGCCTTGACACTTACAGCCATCATGGCTTGCACTCCCTCAAAAAAGTCTGGCAACTCTGCATCTGGAGATCATGATCATCACATGCAGTATTATGAAATCAAGCTAAAGCGAAGCACCAATCCAAAGCTAATCCTGAAGGACTTCGGAATGTATGACGCCAGAAACCTGGGAAAGGCTTCGAAGTCCGAAGAGATTTACAAATTTTCCTTTCATGTTGAAGATGATCGATTGGCAAAGTTCAAGGATGCACTGGACAACCATCCAGGTATCGCAAGTTATTCAGCATTGAATGAGGCAGGAGAAAGCGGTGCCAGCTCGGGAACCGGAACGAAAGGAGGAAGTGTGAAAATCGGAGAATAGCAGATCGCAAATTTTCTGAAAGCTTTCTTGAAGCCGCCACATTGACGACGGAGCCTACGTTGGTCGCTGAGCCAGAGTGAGTGAAAAGTAATGACGGAGCCCTCGCCGGTAGCTGAGAGCCAGAGTGAGTAAAAACTATTTCGCCTGCCAGAAAAAGGACTTTGCTCATACTAATGCAGTAGCCAATGACGGTCCTTGAGCGGAGTCGAAAGGCCCGTTATTGGCGGACTACGGAGAATAGTGTTTGTGGTGCATATGCCGCTCATTACCAGCTCCGTAGTCCGCCTTTTCAGGAAGGTGAATTAGATTTTACGAATTCTGGAGCCTCGTCGAAGCGCTATCGCTAATATCTCCTCGAAGGGCGACTTTGCTTTTTCTCCCCGCCAAACATTTTACCATAGCCGAACATAAACAGTGCCAGCAACACGATGAAAAGACCAACAAGGGTTTTCATGCTGCCGAAGAAGACCACAAAAATGCGCATCTTTTGCATCACCAGCATCACTACAAAGGTTGCTGCTACCATCATTAAAAGCCCCGATAGCTTGGAGAAACCTGGTACATGACGCAAAGCCACTTTGCGGTTGATCAGCAACAATGTAGCTACCATAGAAGCAAATGGCAGAATAAAAGTCAATACATTAAATTGCATGATACTACGTCGCTCGACCATCACCATATACAATCCAAGAACCAGAGCAAACATGCCCGGAATAGAAGCAAGGTAAACCAAGGTAGAGTATAGGTATTTCCACGGACTCTTTGCCGCCTCATCGCCTGCGCCCACACCGGCTATTGCAGCAGTTACAGGCAAGATGCCAAAAAAGCCCAGCAGCAAATCCGGATGCTGGCTCACACTGTCAAATAATTGTTGTAATGTCATAGTTATAGCCCTTATTCTTTCATCAATTTCAACGCCTTTTCCACCTCTGTCACAGGAAATTTGCAAACCTTTTGCTGACAGACATATATAGTCGTTTGGCCTTCAATTAGCTTGTTTTTGAGTAGCTGCAAACTTCCCTCTTGCTTCCCTCCCGACAACAGTACATGAGGGAGATAGGTTTGATCCATTTCCTTTCGCAGCCCTTCAAAATTGTCTCCAATAATTGCCACCTCATGTGGTTCCTTCACGAAGTAAGTCATCAACCAGGCCCAGTTGGTAAAAAAGCGACCTTGACGATACAATTGCTGCTCCATATTGCTTAGCATCTGCCGAGATATCGCTATGTAGTTCTCATCATAAAAGTAAATGCCCAATTCATATAGTGCTTTGGCCATCACGCTGTTGGAGCCCGGAATCACGTTATCTGAAAGCTCCAGCTTTCTGGTGATTAAGGGGGCATCAAGGTCAGAGGTGTAGAAAAACATACCAGATTCCTCGTCACTAAAGTGTGCAAGCACATAATCTGCCAGTTTCCTGGCCTCTTTCAGATACGTCTCCTCCATGGTGGCCTGATACAAGGCAATTAATGCGTCAATCAACAGCCCATAATCGTCCAGAAATGCATTGATATTGGATTTGCCCTCTTTATAATTCCGATTTAGCCTGCCATCGCTCTGCATCATGTTCTTGAGCAAGAACTTTGCATTCGTCTCCGCAATTTCCAGGTATTCCCGATTGTCGAAGACCCGGTAGGCATCCACATAGCCTTTGAGCATTAGCGCATTCCAGCCTGTCAAAATCTTGTCGTCCAATCCTGGGCGCACGCGGGTCTCCCGAAACTTGTACAGGATTTGTTTTCCCTCGTCCAGTAGCTCCTGCAAATCGTTCACATGAATCTCATTGCGATCAGCCACTTGTTGAAAAGTGTTCTTCTTTCTTAGAACATTTTTTTCATGTTCCCAATTGCCCCTTCCAATGATGTCATATGTTTCGCAAAACAAGGCGGCATTTTCGCCCAGAAGACTATCTGACTCTTCCTTGGTAAAAACGTAGTACTTGCCTTCCTCACCGTCGCTATCCGCATCGAGTGAAGAGTAGAAGCCTCCTTCGGGAGAGGTCATTTCTCTGGCTACCCAATCCAGAGTTTCTTCTACCACTGATTTATAAAGCTGCTTCTTAGTCAGCTGATAAGCTTCTGAATACAGAGACACGAGTTGCCCGTTGTCATACATCATTTTCTCAAAGTGTGGTACATGCCATTCAGCATCTACCGAATACCGCGCGAATCCTCCGCCCACATGGTCATAGATGCCTCCATTAGCCATATGGTCCATGGTGATCAGGGCAGCTTTCAGGGCATCGTCGTTCGGCGCTATATGCTGATATCGCAGTAGATACAGATAGTTGTTCGGCATGGGAAACTTAGGTGCGCCCTTCTTTCCGCCCTTTTGGAAATCAATACTGCTTTCCCAGCCATGAAAGATGCGATCCAAATCCTCAATCCTGAACTTCTCCACTGGTTCTAGCTTGGGAACATTATCCATATTGCGAATGCCTTGCTCCACCTGTCCGGCCATTTCCAAAGCCATCTCTCTATCTTCCTCATATTGCTTTCGATAATGTTCCAGAATTTGCAACCACTGATCTTTCTTGAAATAGGTGCCCGCAAAAATCGGTCTTCCATCAGGCAAGGCAATGGCATTTAGCGGCCAGCCGCCTCGGTTGTTCATCAAATGACAGGCGTCCATGTATATCTGATCCACATCCGGACGCTCCTCACGATCTACCTTAATCGGAACAAAGTGCTCATTCATCACCGCTGCAACGGTACTGTCTTCAAAAGACTCATGCTCCATCACATGGCACCAATGGCATGCAGCGTAACCCACAGAGATAATCAGCAATTTGTCCTCCTGCTTTGCCTTTTCCAATACCTCCGGCTTCCAGGCAGTCCAGTTTACAGGGTTATGCGCATGCTGCAACAGATACGGACTTGTTTCCTTGATCAGCTCGTTAGTGTATTTATGGTCTCCCATAGTATGTTTATCTTTAGCTCCGTTCTGGGCCTTGCAGGCAGTTAGCGTCACAAGCAAGAGAACAAGTATGAGGTATCTGTACATGGTAGCGTTTAGTTAAAAGATGCCACAAATTAATGAATAGAGAATCAATAATTGTCCATTTTGACTTGCTAGAAATGATTTATCCATCGTTATTTTTCTCCACCAGCCAACAAGGATGCTGTCAAAAAATGCCTCGTCTAAATCATTTCCAGCGGCATCAAAATCGGACAGCTATTAATTCCCTATCCCAAAGGCAATTTTAGTATCAGCTGCATTAAATGAACATTCTATGCTTAAAGAGCTCGGATTGCCACAAGCTTCAATAAGGTACGACGATAATTTTCTAGATAGTCAGCTTGCAGCACGATTCTTTCAGTCGCTAAAGGCAGAGGTGCTCTGGCAGCAGGAGGATATCTTTCTCTTCGGCAAAAGCATTCCTCAACCCAGACTAACCGCCTGGTATGGCAGCGAAGACTACTGCTATTCCGGTCTTGTGATGAAAGCCCAACCCTGGTCAGCTACACTGCTAGACCTAAAGATGCGCGCAGAAATGGCCACAGGTTTTAGTTACAATAGCGTTTTGCTCAATTTCTATCGGAATGGACAGGATTCCATGTCCTGGCATTCAGATGATGAGGCGGAACTCGGTCCCGAGCCCGCGATTGCCTCTGTGAGTTTGGGAGAACAACGTATGTTTCATTTCCGACACAAGCTGAACAAGCAGCTAAAGCACAGAATGCGACTCGCAAACGGAAGCCTCCTTGTGATGGCTGGACAAACACAACGTTATTGGCAGCACCAGCTACCCAAAACTCGTCGATTCCAGTCTGAGCGGATTAATCTCACATTTCGTTACATTTTCCCGGAACTGGGAAAAGCAAATCGCTAAATTTGCGCTATGAGCAAAGGCAGCTTCAATACCGCAGTTAGTAGTGAAATGGGTTGGATCAATGTGGTAGCTAATGAGCAATATGTAACAGCAGTGCATTTTTGTGATAAACGTCCAGAGGAAACGGAAGAGAGCTGCCCACTGCTCAGTCTCGCGGTAGAGGAATTGCAGGCCTACCTGTGGGGAAAATCCACCAGATTCTCCGTGCCCTTGCAACAAGATGGGACAGATTTCCAGCAGACTGTTTGGAAGCACCTATTGGACATACCCTTTGGCAAGACCTGCTCTTATCTGGACATAGCTATGCAAATGGGCGATGCCAAGAAAGTCAGAGCTGTTGGATCTGCCAATGGCAGCAATCAAATTGCCATCATGGTTCCCTGCCATCGCGTGATTGGCTCAGGAGGCAAACTTGTCGGCTATAATTCCGGAATCAATAAGAAGCGTTGGTTGCTCGATCATGAATACCATGTATTCAGTGGTCAGGGAAAGCTATTTTAGTGGTCATTACCTATGTCATGCACCAATAGAGGACGCTCTTCTCTTGCAGTTCTTCCACACTCTTGGAAACCAGAATTGCTGAGGCTATCTTCGCGCCATGAAAAGAGCTGCGCTTTTATTGCTCTTGCTCCTGCTGTGTAATTCTGGCATGTATGGACAGGAATGGCAGATGCAATCCTGCCACCAAGCTTCCCATTATGCCCTGCAAATCATGGCAGACAAGTTGGAGCAGGTATACCCCAGGCCCCAGATGCAAAGAACCGAATGGCAAAGTTTGAACGGACTCTGGGACTATGCTATTCTTCCCGACACCGCCTCCAGGCCCACGGAGTGGCAAGCTAAGATTCTGGTGCCTTTTGCAGTAGAGACACCATTGTCTGGTGTCGCGAAGCCATTGGAGCCAGGGCAAGCTATCTGGTATCACAGGAAAATAGCCTTTCCGGATGCCTGGGCAGGCAGACAAATCTTATTGAATTTTGAAGGCGTAGATTGGGCATGTGAGATATGGATCAATGATGAATTGCTAGGCTCCGATGTCGGACCAAAGCCACAATCCTATTTGCTAGGCGATCAACTAATGCCAATGGGTGCGGTGGACATTTATCTGAAGGTCACAGATCCCACAGACAGTAGTCCCATTGTTATGACGGGTGCTCAGTCACTCAGCCCTGGTGGCAAGCGTTTGCCTGCAAGTAGCGGAATATGGCAATCCGTCTGGATGGAGCCTGTAAGCCCAAAGGCATTCATCACTGAGCTACAGATTGTTCCACGAATATTTGAACGTAAGGTCTACCTCAAAGCACGAGGAAACAGTTTTGGTGACAATCAGTATCTTCGGGTTACGGTCAAAAATGGTCTGAGGACTGAGGGCGAAGTGGTGGTCCCGGCTGACGAAATTGCAGTTGTGGACATTGCTCACCTTCGAACCTGGTCCCCACATTCACCGCATCTTTACGACCTGGAGATTCAGCTTATCGATAATAGTGAGGTCATTGATGTTGTACGCTCCTATGTCGGCATGCGCGAAGTATCGGTGCAGCCAGACGCATTAGGAATTGATCGTGTTCGGATCAATGCCGATGCCTTGTTTTTAAACGGAGTTTCCTACCATCACTTCTGGTCTGCATCGCATTTTACTGCCCCAACAGATTCTGCACTGCTTGCGGATTTGAGCCTTTGTAAAGATCTTGGATACGATCTGATATATGTTGATAGCAGTATTGCAAGCAGGCGATTCTATCATCACTGTGATCGATTAGGCATCGCCGTCATTCAAGGTTTTCCGGCTTCAGACCTAAATGAGCAAAGCCATTCAGATGAATTGCTCGCCAAGGGTGGAATTACGGTTTTTAGTCTCAGCACAAACTATTTAAAGACGCTGAGTAATGCTCCTTCGCTCATTGCTTACAGACCCTTTCAGAGTCGTGGACTTAACAGACCAGAATTATACAGGAACCTGGTGATAAAGCGGGATTCCACTCGGCTTATCGTGCAGGATTGGGAAGAAGGTTTGGAACAGAATCAAAGACTGCTATTCAGTGGTCACAGTCCGGATATTTTGGCTGGAGAAGAGTGGCTTTTAGAAGATAAGAGGAGTGCACAAATTGTCTTTCATGAAGGTGCTCCGATAGTATTGGAAAGCAGCAGCGCCAATAGACTTGATGATCAGGATCTCAATCAGTATGAAAAGAGAATATTCAAACTCTATGACAGTAACTATCATACCGGTTTATCAGCAGGCATTTATGAGAGCTTAGTGGCCTATCCTGGTCTCGACAACGGAATCATATCTCTGGATCGAGCAAGAGTCGTCTTGCCACAGAAATATGCAAAGTTGATCAACAAAGGATTCCTGCGTCCGCAATTGAGCCATGACAGAACCCGTTTCGAAGACAAGCTGGATATCGATTTCGATGCATTGCCAAAGGATGGGGAGATATTCCTTAAAATAATCGATGAACAGGGTAAGGAATTGGGCGCTCAAAAGTATGAGGGTACCATAAGCTTAGACCAAAGCTGCACGATGATCTTAGAAGCACGTTATAAGAACAGGACCAGTCCGGAGCGGAAAGTGGTCTTTACCAAGAAGAACAATTAATGAAAAATATTGCGCTTATCCTCCTGGCATTTTGCTGTTTGAACGCTGGCCTTTATGCTCAAAGTGACCACTTACATAGAACGATGATCGTGCTTTGTATGCAAGAGGAGTTTACCTGCAACGATGCCTTTATCCCTGGCAAGTTTTCTGATCCGGTATTACTAAACATCAATTTACTTACCGAACATTTGAAGACTCAGAAAATTCCTGTGTTGTATACCCAGTTGGAGGGGGCTGCTCCCTTCGAGAGAACCGGAGTCAAAGTCCCGGACCTGGATTTGAATCTATTGATAGATGGCGAACGTCGTTTTGTGCAGAAGCAAAACAATGCCTTGGAGAATCAGCTGTTGCTCGACGATTTACTGGAGCAGGACCTGAGGGTGCTTTATGTCGCTGGCATCATGACCAACGAGCAAGTCTATGGCACCGTTGTGGCTGCCCTAAAGAGAAACTTTCGTGTATACGTTTTGGAAGATGCAACAGCTGCTCACACCGATAAACTGCAAAAGAAATTCATCAAAAAGATGAGACGCAAGGGTGCTGAAATCATCTCCAGCCAGGAATTGCTGGATCGACAATTTTGAGGTTCAAATTGACAAAGACTCTCTCGCATTTTGGTTTTGCTCTGGTGGCGCGATGGAGTGTCAGTGCAAAATAGCCCCGGGCGCAGCGGTACGAGGCGGCCAGCCAGCGTGGCGAAGCCGGCTGATGCTGGCTCGACGATAGGAGAGACAGCAGCAGCCGAGCTGAAGCAGCTGGATGGCTGCTGAGTACAAGCGTAGCACGGGACTAGCGCTTACACGCTGTCTTGCCGCATCGCTCCAAATCAAAAGAAGATTCGAATTTAGGCAGACTCAGAATTGTTCGATTGTTACATCAAATGGAGAATTGCTTGAAGTGGTGTTCGATATGTTTCTGAAACAAATTACTCCATTCCTTCGAAGTTAACTTTCCGAACGAAGGGCTCTCAAGTCCTTCAAAGTGGGCTTCACCGAGTGATGCAGTCTTCTCGATATTGGCGATGAGATTTTTCTTTTCCTGTTGAAAATCGCGTTCATCCTTGATCACAAATTGCGGCGCTGTGCGGTTATTTTTTGGATATGGTTTTTCACCGACCACAACACCCTTGACAAACCACTTCAACATCAGTTTTGTCACAAAGCCGTAATTGGTAGGGAGCTTTCCATAGGTCATATCATAGGCCACATTTAGGTGTGCCAGCATCTGCGCAGCATCCATTGTGCCCCATTCTGCAGGGCTGTCAGGACGCAGTTGCTCCAATCTTCTTAAGACTTTTTCGTTGGTCTCGGGAATAAAAATATTAGGAATTGCCATGAGAAAAATTGCGTTTAGTTATTCAGTTAGCGGAAGACAAGATAATGAGAAATCGCATTATTCCTGACTTTGGCTGGGGGGCAATCATTTTTTGTTGAATTCTTACATCATGCGGGCGAACCAATAACTTCCCGATTGCTTTCTGCCGCACTTTTGTGCTGTTTTGAAAGACCAGGGATTGCTGGTTCCTATTGTGCCCCAGATCACATCATGCTCTTTCCATTCCAGTAATTTAAATAGTTCAGACTGTGCATATGCGGCATAGCCGTTTCCACGATGCTGCTCTGCAATGATAATCTCCTGCACGCAGTAGCCATCAAAGAAGCGGTCGGAATCTCGGGCTACAGCAATTACTCCGCCCCAGTGTCCATTGATCATTATGTTGAAGATTGGACTTTTGTCTACAAGATCCTGCATTTCTTGCTTGGAATTGATGTGGAATACCTCTTCCAGCTCCGGATGTGCTAGTAGTGCGCTTTGACCGGCTGCCCTGTACAGCTCATACCAGCTTGTGTCTTTTGCTTTTTCGAGTTGGATTTGTACCTCTTGCGGAGCGGTTAACTGTTTCAATTGAGAATGATGCGCTGCCAGGAAATGTTGATCACCCCAAATGTTGACTCCATCTGCAAATGCCAGCTCTGTAGGGCCAAAAAAGCGAATACGCTGTGGATTGAATTTAGCATAGTGCGGCTTTATTTCTTTAGCCAGACTCAGTGCTTGTTCTGCAGATTTAATTTCGAAGTTGGAATAGACAATCTGAATGTAAACCTTATTTGGATCACCGCCCATAGCTCGATAAGAGGTCATCACCTGTCGCTGATCATCAAGGTCGAGCACCCGAAAGAAGAAATCTTCCGGAACCGCTCCTTCGGCCTTAGAAAAGGGTACCAGTTTTTTGGCGAACTCATAATCCTTGAAATAGGGTTCAATCTGTTTCAACGAGTTTTGAATAAGCAGCTCTATTACTTGTTCCGGGAAGTGATCAACAAAATGCTTGGGCAGCAGTGAGCGCTCGATTTGCAACAGATGTTCTTTGTTGTTGAGGTCGTACTTCATATGCGGCAAAACTAAATAAAAATCCAAAAGAAAAGGCCTCCTCTCGTGGGGAAAGGAGGCCATGGATCAGTACCTATCAGCACCAGTTCTATAGACCGACACTAATTGCGCAAAGGCATTTGACATTGCGATTGCGTAATTGCTCTTTAATATTTATGGGACTTGTCTATGTGTTTTCCGACCTCAGGAAAGGGTCTATACACTACTTTAGCCTTTCACCAGTGGCAACTGTGAAAGGTGTCGTAGATAGCGGGATTTTCCTATCCCGGAATACTTTGCTGAACATCACGGAGAGGATTACCAGTGCGGTAGAAATTGGTATCTCACTCCTGAAAACTCAGGACAAGAATATAAGAAAGTGATTGTGTGTCAGCAAAAGGAATAGCGGGTTTGTCCCGCTTCCATCTTCGCAGTGGTTAATTGCTCAGATATCTATAGTAAGACAACATCTGTGCCAAGACCGGAGACTTGTGAGCGATTTGCATTTTACGGCGTAGAATTGTGCGTGGGGTAGGGCATAGGTAGACTTGCTCTTTCTATGCTATGCAGACTTCCGCTCTGGAAGTTTAGGTAAGTGTCTACTATTGAATGAGTTTCTTAATATGAAGCTCAATATTTCCTTTGTCATTATATCCCGTGATGAGCCAGGGATTATCTCTTTTAGCTGAAATGCAGTAAGGGCCTACCTCCATTAGGCGGGTTACCGATTGAGTTTCATAGTCGAGCCAGAGCAGATGGCTGGAAAAGTTGCTGCTTCCGCCTTCAGAGCTCAATTTTTGCAGCAGCACGCCTCCATCCAATTCATGCTTGAACAAAGAGATCATTACATTGTGAATTTCTGGTATCTCCGGATTGCTTTGCGCTTTGTACAGGTAGGTGCCTTCGTGGTAGTCGATTCGTTTGTCCCAAAAATTGTGGAGACTACGATAGGTTTTCTTGGAAAACTCACTAATCCTAATTTCCAGGTTTGGCCTCGAAATAAAGGGCAAATTCTCGCGTAATGGTCGACTTGCCGCGCCTTCTTGTCTCCATCGGTAGTTGATATACCAAATGATAGAAACCGTAATCGGAATCAAAAGTATCACAAACCAAAAGGGTGAGATCAAGAACATTGGGCTGATACAGGCCAGACAGCCGATATACAAGTACTTGAGCCACGGATATGTGGGTTTAGGAATCTCCTTCTTCTCAATCGTAAAATTCATCTTGCTATAGCTCCAGTTGAGCTACAAAGGTAGTGAATCCCCTTAGATGCCCTCTGCAACATCGATGTAAACGTCGGGAGTGATGGATTGATTGGGAGAAATGGCCCTTCCTCCCGCCGTATAGGCAATGATTTGGGTGGTAGCCAAATGGCACCGCAAGCGGGAATAGGGAAGATCAAAGGCCTGAGGATTGCCGGTACAACTTGCGCTTCCTCCGGTGGCGGATCCGTAGATTTTGCCAATCGCATTCTGCTTGAACAGATGTGCAAAAATAGCGGCAGCGGAAAAAGTGTTGGGTCCAATTTTTAGTACCAACTCATAGTCTAGCTCCCAGAGCCTGGAAGAAAGGTCTGAGCCTTCAAAATGTAAGGGTTTACCATCTAGTTTGGTAGAAAAGTAGTAATGGCAATTGCCTTTGCTGAGGATGTGTAGCCAATCGCACACAGCTTGAAGTTTTCCTCCTGAGCAATGGCTAAGATCGATCAATATAGTATCAAGTTCTGTTAGATCTACAGTAGCCAAATAATCGCCAAAATGGCCCAGGCTCTTGATGGAGAAATTGTTGATCTTTATATGAAGCTGATCTGCGCCAGATTGCGTGATCTGGCAATCGTACTGCGCTTCAGTAGTACTGAGATTTCGAACTATACCTGCAATTTGGATTTCCTCCCGATCGAGTACAACGCTAAAGTCATCGTCCATACCGTATAGAATGAACAGCAGCACGGGAAAATTCCTAAGTGCCTGTCGCTTCCTATCTACCTCCGTATCGCCCCGGGAAAAGCGAGCCATCAGACTGACGAGCTGATCCAGGTCGTAGCCGTTTATCCTGGTGATTTCCCGATCTTTATATTGTCCAGCGGCTTCGCTGACCAAAAAGTACCGCCCTCGATCCGATCTGAGTTCGAGTGGGAATAATGCGCGCTGACTCATGTCCTGAAAGAAATCCTGTTGGTCCCAATCCAGGCCGCTGTGCCCATCCTTCAATTGGCTCAGTTTTTCCGCAATTTGTATAGCAAATTCCCGCTGACTGAGTCCGGCTTTGGTGCGTGACTGCAAATATTGCAAGCTTGCGATACAGCTTTCCCATTGCAAGTTCTTTCTTGGGTATCGTTGCAATCGTTCTACCAGGTAATCAATGTCCATTCTAAGCATCGAGGCATCGATGTGGTTGAGGTCTCCCAGGAGGGGAATATGACTGCGTTTGAGAAAACGAAAAACTCCCAGACAAAGAACAGTGATGACCGCAGCATCGAGCAAAATGTTCAGGCATTGATGCAGCACCAGGGGACTGTCCCATGGGGTAGAAAAGAGTACGATTGGTGTGTCCTTAAAAAGGAATGAAAGCAAGAGGATATTCACGCCAAATATCACCAACCGAGGACGGTCGAAGGCGACCTTCAACAGTCCATATAACCTTTCTCTACCACTTGTAGTCTGGGTAGATTCGGCCTCAGTGCCGATACGAAAAGGGACAATGGTGTTGAGCTTCATATTGTAAGCAGAATATAGCTGCTTGAAGCTCTGCCGGAAAGTTTAATGCTCTTCCCTGTCAATTATGTACATTGTTAAGACGGGGGAATGTCGGGTGTATATCTACATCTTATTTTAGTAAACAAATCTTACGGCACCACTTTTTTTCATATTGGAAGTAAGTCCCACGCGTCGGCGAAAATTCTTACCATACTTTACCTCTAATGCGGCTGTATTTGGTGGTTGCTTGCCTTCATTATGCGCAAACAAAACGAGATAATTATTGGCGTCTTTTGTGAGTTTTACGATCACCCTTTTCTTTCGTTTTTTCAAAGCATAATTTCTCAGTACCCAGGTACCATTGATGTACAGGGAGATGGTATCGCCGTCCACTTTGTTGTTATCCCAAACCAGAATATCCAGTGTTTCCTGCTCCACGATGATTGTCTTACTTGTCTCCACTTTTCGATCACCAAGTCTATCCGGAATCTTATTATCCGTAAAGGTCAGATCAATCTGATCAAGATTGGTCTTGCCCGACTTTTCAGGTTCTTGTTTCTTATCCTGATCCTTGTCAGCCAGTTTCGGATTGCTGTTTTCCTCCTGTTTATCTTCAGCTTTTGCAGGCTTCTTCTTTTGCTCCGGATCACAAATCTCCTTTAGCTGCCCCGTCTGCTCTTCAACAGTTGGCTTCCAATCAGAACGCAGCAGTTTGCCCTCAGAGGCTTCAAAGTTGAAGTTGAGCACCTTGGTCTTGACGTTTCGGAGCTGCATATCGTTGCTACTTAGCTTGCAGGCCGTCTTTTTGCCGTCCAGAGAGCCGGATACCATGTAGAAATCCTGGTCGCCTGCACCGAAGTCCGTTGTGTTTCCAACTGCCAGAAATTGCTGATTCCACACACATAGGTCCTTGAGATTGGTTCTTGCATTTCCTCCATATGTGTGTTCCCATGTGAGTTTGCCATTATTGTTGATGCCAAAAATATAGGCTGCTCCATTGCTGTTTTTCAAGCTGTGATTTGCTATTGCGATGAACCCTTTACTGCCCACTGGTACAGCGCTAAAAGTCCGGTTTCCCTGCGGATGAGCTTTGAGTACTTTAGACCATTGTAGCTCTGAGGTCTTAGAGAGCTTTACCAGGAAGCTTTCCGTTATGTTGTTTGCCCAGCTCCAGGTATTGCCAGCGAGCAGAATTTCTCCTGTGTTGTTGAGCGAGATGGAGTGAAAAGCATCATTCCCTTCTTCACCGTAAACTTTGGTCCAAACTTGTTTGCCATTCTTATCGATTGCCGTCAGGAAGCTATCATGCTTGCCAAACGGACCTTCATCGAAACTTCCGGTTACCAATACTTTGTCATTTTCGAAGGCATGTACTTGATTGCCCCAGATGCTACTCTTGTGTTTGAATACGGTTTGCCATAATATCTCGCCCAGGGGGTCAATTTTCACCACCAGCAGTCCCTGTAGCTTGTCCACACTACCGCTCATTACGTAGCCCCCATCTGGCATTTCTACCAAGCCAACAATATTGTCACTGCCTGGATTTGAATACCTCCGGGCCCACATCAGATTGCCCCCTGTCGAAAACTTACACAGAGTTATATCCCGGCTGTTTTCGGGCTCATCATCTGTAACCCCTGCTACAAGAATATTCTTGTCAGAGCACAAGAGAACGGCCTGCGCTGCATCAACGGCAGCTGTCCCGAAAATTTTTGTCCATTGCATCTTTCCCTGAGTGTCAAACTTGCTGATCGATGCTTGTCCCGGGTCGGTGGCTGTCTCTGTTTTTCCCGCAATCACAAAGCCACCATCGCCACTGATACTGACAGCAGGTTGTGAATCCGGCTTATCATCACCATAGTATTGATGCAAGGACTCCTGAGCGGAAAGTGAGATTCCAAGCAGCAGCAATAAGAAGAAACTAATCGGCTTCATAATCAAAAGATCAATGTGATCAATAATACCACAAATTAAGGCTCCAATTCGAAAGAACACGGTATTGAGCTATGATTTCTATAAATTCGAAAAAGGTTTTCACCGCAGGGCAGAAGACAGTCTTTGGCCTTCTTTACCCAGCGGAATTGATATCTTTAGGGCAAAAAAGATGCTGAAGAAACTACTTTTCGCGTTGTCATTCCTTCTGTTCACAATATCTCTGCGGGCACAATTGGTCTCCTACGAACTACTCGAAACCTACACTCCCGAAGATATAGTCAATATGATGGATGATCTAGGGGTGCCTGCTGGTCTGATCGTTCCAGAATATACCGTTAACTACTATCGGGTATTCTATAACACACCATACCTTCATATGGATAGCCTGGTGCAGGCAAGCGGAGCAATTGCCGTTCCACAAAGTGCGGGCTGCGAATTTCCCATCGCAGCTTACCATCATGGAACCCAGGCAAAGAGAATGAGCGGAGCCAGCACCAGAAATGGCGGTCAATGGGAGGTAGGGATGATATTTGCCTCTACTGGTTATACTGTCACAATGGTGGATAACCTCGGATTAGGTTTTGCGGATCCAAGAGTGCCCATTCATCCCTATATTCACGAGTTTTCAGCTGGACATACAAGTGTTGACATGCTGCGTAGCTGTAGAATGATGGCCGATTCACTTGGTTTTGAGCTCAATGGACAATTGTTCCTATTTGGCTATTCGCAGGGAGGATATGATACCATGGCTACTCAAAAGACTATCGAAGAATTGTACGCTGACGAGTTTACCGTAACCGCCTCTGCACCCATGTCCGGGCCATACGACCTTGTAGAGGCTCAAGTAGACCTGATTATTTCAGAAGAAGTATATCCAACTCCTGGATATCTGCCTTATCTGGTAATGGCTTATCAGTCCATTTACAATAACTTATACGACGATGTGTCTGAATTTCTGATTCCACCCTACGACGAAACCGTGCCCGATCTATTCTTCTCCGGAGAGAACTCCATTGGCTTTATCAATGATTTTTGCCCTCCGGTGCCAAATGATATTGTGGTAGATTCGGTCTTCAATGCATTTTTGACAATGCCGGATCACCCATTGCGCGAAAATCTTCGGGACAATCATTTGCTTGAATGG
This sequence comes from Chitinophagales bacterium, assembly GCA_020629005.1. GTDB lineage: Bacteria > Bacteroidota > Bacteroidia > Chitinophagales > UBA2359 > JAHDDV01. Next base: position 6,809 of record JAHDEE010000015.1, on the reverse strand, counting down.
ATTCCTGAAGCGCCTGTTTATCTCTTGTACTGTAAGGGTGATGATCAGGTATCCTATCTCAACTCGGAGAATGCCTATGATTCCTGGACTGCAGGAGGTGCGCCAAATATCACCAAGTACGATTTGGGCGACAAAGACCACAACGGTTGCGCACTCTTTTGCTTTTTGAACGGCAAAACCTACTTCGACAGCTTCCGCATTGCTTGTGATGGAGGCATGTTATCTACAGACGATATGGCAGACTTTGAACCGTCTATCTACCCGAATCCTGGGCAGGGCATCTTTAACATTTCCGGAATGACCGAGCGCTTTCACCTGAGCTTCTTTGATATGCAAGGAAAAGAAGTGCACGCGGAAAGCAATTCGACTTCTTTCGATCTCAGTCATTTACCGCCGGGAAGCTACTTCTGCAACATAATCGGAGAGAGCGGCAGAAGCTTTACAGAAAAACTAATCATTACCGACTAAGGGAGTGGGAATCAATAACTGTCTGATTGTGACGCTGCTAGAAATGATTTGGACGAGGCATTTTTTGACAGCATCCTTGCTGGCTGGTGGAGAAAAATAACGAAGGATAAATCATTTCAAGCAAGTCAAGATGGACAGTTATTGCTTCTCCATCCCCAAAGCAATTTTAGTATAGAAACATCAGTTATGTTGTGGAACACAACTAACACTTTATGTTGAAGAAATCAGTTTTGCTCTTGGTACTCGTGGCACTGAGCTTACAGTGTAAAAAGGAGGAAGCTTTTGTGCTGGATACAAGAGTATGCCTCACTGCAATGCATCATGAGCATGTAGTTCCTTCACTACAATACTATGTAAAGCTCAACGATTCTATTTTTCCGGGCCTGGAAGATGTATCAGTATACGATCGTTCGGTGCAGGCTGATGTGGAGGGACTAGCTTGCATGAGGGATCTTCCTTTGGGCAAACACCTCTTTGTAGCCTACGGATACGATTCACTTTGGCAAGAAGATGTAATTGGCATTATGGATCTGGAGCTTACGTTTTCTGAAGCGATCAAAGACACCATCATATCGGTAAATGAGTAAGCAATCAGAAGAAAAATTGGGGCAATCGAAAGTCATTTTCGATTGCCCCGATCTGTTTTGCAGGGAGCAATGAGCAATGAGAAGGGAGTACATTTGGGAGTGTTCATTTTTTTGTGTCATCAGTGCGAGTGCTTAGTTAAAATTCGGACAAGAAAAAGCAATGCATGCATTGAAAATTTACGCCAACAGTTGTAACTTCGCAAAAAAACAACCACAATGCCGCTATTTGCAGAAAGATCAAAATTGAAAGGAGGGTCATTTCTTGTCTCTGAGACAGATCCAATGAGTGTTTTCATTTCCCAGGAATGGAATGAGGAACAGCAAATGATATTGCAGATGGTCAAAGACTTCTGTATGCAGGAAATACAGGAACCCATGCTCAAATCCGGCAAGGAGCTGGATGCCGCAACCGATCAGGACAAGATCGTAGCGCTTTTGGAGAAAGCTGCTGACTTAGGGCTGTGCGGAATAGGCATAGAAGAGGAATACGGAGGAATCGATCTCGATTTCAACACGGGTCTTTTGTTTTCAGAAGCCATCGCGCTTGGATTTTCCTTTGCAACTACTATTGGAGCGCAGACTTCCATTGGCTCGCTTCCCATTGTGTACTATGGCACTGAGGAGCAAAAAGCCCGTTATCTGCCTGGAATTGCCAGCGCAAAACTGAAGGCTGCCTATTGCCTTACGGAGCCTTCTGCTGGATCAGATGCCAATTCCGGTAAAGCCAGTGCAGTGCTCAATGAAGCAGGTACCCACTATATGCTCAATGGACAAAAGATGTGGATCACCAATGGTGGCTTTGCGGACTTGTTTATCGTGTTCGCCAAAATAGATAATGACAAAAAGCTCTCGGCTTTTATAGTTGAAAAGGAATTTGGAGGAATAACGCTGGGAGTGGAGGAGCGCAAGCTGGGCATCAAGGGTTCCTCAACAGTGCAGGTTTTCTTTGACAATTGTCCGGTGCCGGTGGATAACCTTTTGTCGCATAGAGGCGATGGATTTAAAATAGCACTCAATATTCTCAATACAGGTAGAATCAAGCTGGGTGCCAGTACCAATGGAGGTTGTAAGTTTGGTCTGACCAAAGGAATCCAATATGCCATCGAGCGTAAACAGTTTGACAAGCCAATTGCCGAGTTTGGGGCAATGAAGTATAAGATAGGGGAGATGGCTTCCCGGACCTATTGCATTGATGCAGGCATATATCGAACTGGCCATCTGATCGATCAGAAAACCAGGGAGCTACAGGACGGTGGAATGAAGGCCTCGAAAGCAAAGCTGGAGGCCGTGAGGGAGTTTGCCATCGAATGCAGCATACTCAAAATTAAGGGTTCTGAAAATGCAGACTATTGCATTGATGAGGTGCTACAGATTCACGGAGGCATGGGCTACGCTGTTGAAACAGGCATCGAGATGGGCTACCGCGATGCGCGAATCACCCGAATTTACGAAGGTACTAATGAAATCAATCGACTGCTGTCAGTTGCTGAGTTGACAAAACGAGCCTTGAAAACTAAGGAGATCGACTTGATGACGGCTGGTAAGAAAATCCCTACTTCGGTGTTGAAGAACCTTTCGCCTTTCCAAAAGAAAAAGGATCTCTTGCTGGAAAAGAGACTGGTAAACGGAATCAAGCAAGCTTTTCTGCTCATTTCTGGCTCAGCCGGCAAAAAACTGAGAGAGAAGCTCGTAGATGAGCAGGAGATTGTGATGAATATGGCCGATATACTTGCCGAAGCATTCATCTGCGAATCTGCAATTTTGAAAGTCGAAAAGCTCCGGAAACTTAAATTGGAAGATAAAAAACGGCGCAAGATTCAGAAGAAGATGGTGCAGTTGTATCTGTACGAAGCACTGGATCGTGCCCGCAAGGCCGGAAAGGATGCGATCGCCAGTTATGCCAGCGGACTGGAGAAAACCGGACTCAATCGTCTGTTAAACAATCTATTGCCGGAGTACGATATCAATCCTAAGCGTCATCGCAGGGCGATAGCGGATTATGTTATCGAGAAGAAAGGCTTCGACTTCTAGTCGAGCAATCAGACAGATAGGAGTAGCAGCCGGATTCAGCGTTAAAATCAATCCGAAAACTAGACGAAGCAAAGTTAAAAACGCCAGAGCTATTACCTATCTTTGCAGCCTTCTATAAACCTAAACCGGTCTGCAATGCTAAGTACATCCAATCTTGGACTTCAATACGGAAAGCGCGTTCTTTTCGATGAGGTGAATATCAAATTCACGCGAGGAAACTGCTATGGGGTTATTGGCGCCAATGGAGCCGGAAAGTCCACTTTCTTAAAGATACTGTCCGATGAAATCGCACCAACCCGAGGCCATGTATCGCTAGAGCCGAACAATCGGATGGCAGTATTGAAGCAGAATCACTTCGAATTTGAGGAAGAAGAGGTGCTGAATACCGTGATCATGGGGCATCGCAAGATGTATGATATCATGATCGAGAAGGATGCCATATACATGAATCCGAATGCGACGGATGAAGAGGGTATGAAAGCTGCTGAGCTGGAAAACGAATATGGTGAAATGGGCGGTTGGACAGCCCACAGTGATGCTGCTGAGCTGCTTAGCAATTTGGGGGTGAAAGAGTCCCTTCACAGCAAAAAGATGAAGGATTTGACCGGGGGGGAGAAAGTGAAGGTGCTGCTGGCACAGGCACTTTTTGGCAATCCCGATATCCTGTTGTTAGATGAGCCTACCAATGATCTTGATGCCAAGACCATCACTTGGTTGGCAGATTTTCTGGCGGATTTCAAGAATACGGTGATTGTCGTATCGCACGACCGTTATTTTCTCGACATGATCTGTACGCATGTCGCCGATATTGATTTCAACCAGATCAGAATCTTCACGGGAAACTACACCTTTTGGTATGAGACCAGCCAGATTATGTCTCGACAGGTAGCAGCAAAGAACAAGAAAGTAGAATCCAAACGACAGGAATTGATGGCCTTTATTGCGCGATTTAGCGCAAATGCCTCAAAATCCAAACAGGCCACTTCGAGAAAGAAGGCATTGGACAAGCTAAATTTGGAAGAGATAAAGCCCTCTAGTCGCAAGTATCCTTTCATCTCTTTCAAACCGGAACGTGCCCCTGGTGGGCAAATTCTGGATGTCAAAGATTTGGAACTATCGGATACGGAAGGAACCAAATTGTTTGGCAAAGTTTCCTTTACAGTTCAGCGAGATGAGAAGATCGGGATCCTCTGCGATAATGCCAACGCGCTTTCAGCCTTTTTTGATGTACTATCAGATAAGCGTAAAGCAGATAACGGCCTGATATCCTGGGGACAAACGATCACCACTGATTATCTGCCAAATGACAACAGTGAATACTTCGAAGGCGAAAATGACCTGGATCTAATCAACTGGTTGCGGCAGTTCTCGGAAGAAAAAGACGAGCAGTTTATCCGAGGTTTTTTAGGTCGAATGTTGTTTTCGGGAGAAGAGGTATACAAAAAGTCCTCCGTCTTGTCAGGAGGGGAGAAGGTTCGATGCATGCTATCTAAAATCATGCTAAACCAGCCCAACTTTCTGTTGCTGGATGAGCCTACCAACCACCTGGATCTGGAATCGATTACGGCACTTAATAAAGGCATGGCTGATTCGACCTGCAATATGATTTTCACAACTCATGACCATGAGTTGATGAATTCTGTGGCAAATCGCATTATCGAAATTACTCCCTATGGAATAATCGACAGTCTTCTTACTTTTGATGAGTATTTAAAATCAGAAAAAATCAATCAGCAGCGGATTGAACTGTGGGGTTCCGCAGTCGGTGTATAGTCTTCCTTTTCCCAGATTGGTGACTGTATTCAATTGAATTGCCTTTCGAAACATGACTGGAAGGCTTAGGAGCATTTGGTGTCATATGCTTTACAAGCGTATTTGAAGCGCCAGTTTTTGTCGGATTTGGCCATTTTACGTCAATTTTGGAAGAATCTTGCTCGTATATTGTGACCGCGGCATGAAGAAAACACTAAAGACACTTGTATCTGCCTGGAGCTTACTGGCACTTTTTAGCTTCAAGACGGCGGAAGAACACGGCAACACTTTACACACTTTTCCTGGGGCTCCTGAGATGGTAGCGGAGCTTAGTGCAGAGCCGGGTCCGGGACCTGCAATTTCGATGCAGGAACAATATGTGAAGCTCAAGGAGACCATTATCCGGAGTAAGCGATCCTTTCAGGACTTGTTTCGGAGGGACCAGAACCGTAGTCTCGACGAAACAAAGGACTTCCTTTACCACGCCCTTAATGATTCGATTTTTACCTATTGGTACGGCACTCCCTGGGATTTCAATGGCACGACTCAAGAGCCAAGAAATGGGCTGATTGCTTGTGGATACTTCGTGACGACCACCTTGCGAGACGCCGGAATTCCATTGCGGAGAGTCCATCTGGCCCAGCAAAGAGCGGGTGACATCATCAAACAATTGTGCAAGCCTTCAAGTATCGCTACAGTACGGTCGGGTACTGCCTTGAGAAATTATTTGAGTCAATATGAGGATGGCAGTCTCTTGATCGTGGGTCTCGATCATCATGTGGGCTTTATCAGCAAGGAGCATGGCCAATACTATTTCATTCACGCCAATTATTTGGGAGATCGTACCGTTGTCAAAGAGCGACTGGAGGATTCGGAAGCAATATTCCAATCCAGCATTTTTGCCCTTGGTGATGTTTTAGGCAACGAGCGGCTGCTGCGACGCTGGCTATTCGAACGTCAATAGGCTACAATTCCTTATCGATTGCCGGTGGAAGACGGCTCGAAACCTTTCAAAAGCGCAACACAGATTTAGGCGATCATATGACCTCCATCCGCGGTGAATATACCACCTGTGCAATAGGCTGAAGCTTCAGATGCCAGATAGACCGCTAGTCCGGCCATCTCGTCCGGCTCTGCCATTCGTCCCGCCGGCAGGTGTGATTGTACTTGTTCGAGTATTGCATCATTTTGCCAGATCGCAGAGCTAAATTTGGTCTTGATGAGACCCGGACAAATGGCATTGCTTCGGATTTTGTTTGGGCCCCATTCCTTAGCCTGGTTTTTGGTCAGCATGATCAAAGCAGCTTTGCTCACACTATACAGCCCTAGACCAAAAGAGGGTTTCATACCTTCAACAGAGGCAATGTTGATCACCGATCCGCCACCGCGCTCTTTCATGCTTTTGAAACATAGGTTGGCCAAGCTAAAGCAAGCCTTTACATTGACATTCATAATTTTGTCAAATACAGCCTCGTCGGCCATATTGATGGGACCGAAAGTGGGATTTGTGGCGGCATTATTTACCAAAATATCCACGCCACCGTAAGTTTCGATGGTTTTTGCCACCAATGCCTCCAATTGGTCTTTATGTCCTACGTGGCAGGCCAATGCGGCGGCTTTTAGTCCGTCTTCCTTAAAGCTGTCTGCTACTGCATCTACAGCTTCTTGTTTTCGGCTACTTACCATGACTGCGGCGCCATATTCCGCCAATCCTCTTGCTATCGATTCGCCGATTCCTTTGCTGGCTCCTGTAACGATGGCCACTTTCCCTTCCAGGTTAAATTGCTGTTTGATTCTGTCCATAGCCCGAAGATAGTGATTGTGTATCAGTCTTTTGTCGCGGGTTTTTGGATTTTATGTTATATGCAATACTTAGGCAGCACTAGTGCTACGCAAACGAAATTCGCACCACCTTTCAGGGCTTCTATTTCTGTCATACTTCGTTGCTCGTCGGTCGCGTAGCTAAGGCTA
>JAHDEE010000205.1:6336-11226 GCA_020629005.1 Chitinophagales bacterium | reverse complement strand
AGGGTAGAGAGTAGAGAGTAGAGAGTAGAGAGTAAGGCCAAAAACCAAAAACCAAAAACCAAACCACGACCGAGAGGCGTTGCGAAATAGCCTCGGCTGAAGCGGAACGAAGCCCTGCTCTGCTGTGGTGACTGCAAGCTAGTGGGGGCACGAAGCTTTGCGTAGTGACCCCAATAGCGCTGCAGGAACAAGCAGAGCAGGGCTGAGTATTAGCGGAAGACGAGACGGGTGGTTCTACGACCGAATCGGCTTCGCTCCAAAAAAGAAAAATCAGAATTGCAGAACTGTCAATCTTTGTCGACTTATGTCACCGACTACCAGTGCTGCGTCCTTCGTTTGCGTAGCAATAGTGCTACGTAAACAAAGTATGTGACACCTTTAAGGAGCTTATCTTTTTGTCAGCCTAGGCGCGAGGATGGAGCATAGCCTTAGCTACGTGACTGACGAGCAACGAAGGATGACAGAAATAGAAGCCCTTAAAGGTGTTGCGGACTTCGTTTGCGTAGCACTAGTTTAACAGGTCCTGCATTCCAAAGGCGGTGAGGAAGTAGTCGTACTGAACTTTTACTTGCTGATTGGCATCCTCAACGAAATTGCCCGTTGCAGGGTCTACTACCGTTCGAAGCGGTCGCTGTCCCTTGGGCTTGGCGATCAGTTGCGAAATGGCATTGGGCACCATTTGTGGATCGGGCTTCACGGTCTCGAAAAGTTGACCCATCCCCTCGCCGATTTGCTCTGGAACTTTTGCGAGATCGCCATATTGCTGGGCAATCGCGGCGTCAGAACCGGCGGCTGTCTTACCAAATATCTCTGTCGGAAATGCGCCAGGCTGGATCATCACAACATCAACGCCCAGAGGTTTTAGCTCGTAGTGCAATCCTTCAGTCAGTCCTTCAAGGGCAAATTTTGTGCTGTTGTAGACGGTCATAAAGGGTGCGGAGAACCTTCCTAGTCCACTGGAGATATTGATGATCAGGCCTTCGTTTTGCTTTCTCATCTGAGGTAATCCGGCTTTGGTCAATCGCCAGACTCCTTTGAGATTTACATCAAACATTCTTTCGAGATCATCTTCTGTAAAAGTCTCGGTGATACCGCCTCCGTAGAAGCCGGCATTGTTGACTAAGACATCCAGACGGCCAGCCTTTTCGATCACCTCGCTTACTACCTTCTTTACACCTTCGCGGTCTGTGACATCCAGCTCGAGGACCTGGATGTTTTCAATGCCCGCCAGCTCATTGGCGCGTTCCGCATTCCTTCCTTTGGTTTCTCTGATGGTGGCATAGACGCTGTGTCCTTCAGCTGCCAAAGTCTTGGCTGCCAGGTAGCCAAATCCACTGTTTGTTCCTGTAATTAAAACTACTTTCTTGCTCATTGATTAGAATTGAGGTTATTAGATAAAATTTGTTTGTACATACAATAATCAGTTCAAATTTTTTATGCTTTGTCAATTTTCATAGCAGCCTCGTATACGCTGCTTGCAAGCTTTTGCACTTTATTTTCTCCTATAAGACCAGCGGCGCGCTCATTGAATTTCCGGATGCATTCTCTTATTTGATCGATCAGCTCTTTGCCGCTTTCCGTGAGGTAGACTTCAGTAGCTCTGCCCACATGATCCCGTCGTAAAACGCCGCGATACTCCATTTTTTCGATCAGTCGGGTGACGGTGGAAGGGGCAAGCTCTAAGGTTTTGCTAAGAGATTTGGGATTGATACCGTTTTTATCTCCAACCTCCAGAAGCAGGTAGGCATAGGATGAGGTCAGATTTAGGACGGATAACTCCTCATCCATCATCCTGGTCATATTCCGGGCCAGCACATTGGATGCATGGCACAGGCAATTGCAATATTTTGATTTCTCCTTAGTCACTACGCTACAAATTTAGGGCTTTTTGTTTGTACATACAAATGTTTCTCTCGAAAATCCAATACTATTGGAAATATGTGCTGATTCGAGGGAGTGGATCATGAATGCAAATCAATGCTTCGGATTCTCCATGAGCATAATTTAGAGACATTTTCATATAAAAAATGACAATTGTATTACAATTGCATGACAGAAAGATGCGTAGATTGCGTATGTAAAATCGAGCAATGATGCAACACACACTACTTAAGCAATTCTTAGCCACACTGCTGCTGATTCTGCCAGCTAGCGCTTTTGCTATTGATTTATTTGAGCAGCAGGTGATTCATGAGCAGGTCAAGATTCCGCGTGCATTTGTATTTGGCAATGGTGACCTTGATCCCGGAGCTTTGACACTGGCAAGTGGCGATTTTGATCAGGACGGAGATATTGATCTGCTGACCAGCATTGGATGTTGGCTGCAAGAAGATGATGAATTGGGGGAACATCGACTTTGGGATAGTTCTTATCCGCTTAGAGAGATTTCTGTGTCGGACCTTGATAATGATGGTGATCTTGACTTTGCCGGACAGTCGGGGAATGCTGTTTTTGCCTTCATGAATGATGGGCAGGCCAACTTTGTAATAGAGTCGATCTCAGAGCAAAATATGACACTGGAACATGCTGGTCATTTGAGTCCGGGTACAAAAGAGGGAGTGATCACGACCACTCTGGATGGTCAGTTTTATTACAGTTACTATGACTCGGCTGAGCAAGTTTGGAATAGCAGCCTGATGTATGATCCTGCTGTGAGTGGACCTATCACGCTACTTGCTTATCACGATTTTGATGGTGAAGAGCGACTTGAAGTGCTGGCGAAGCATGAAGGCCATTTGAAAATCATGAAAGTGGTGCTGGGAAGTTTGGTAGAGCAGCAATCGCTGATTCCGTATGATGGGACACCATTTAACATCTTTTTTGGTGATCTCGATGGCAATGGACAGATAGATATTGTTGCTAGAACAGGAGCAAGCACGAACATACTTTGGCAAGAGGAGCCAATGTTGTTTACAGTAGAGGAGCTGTATACTGGGTGGTCAACACCACTACCCTTGGCGGTTGCTGATCTTAACGGCGATGGGATTGATGATATTTTTGCTTGGTCTGATGAAGCAACTGGCTTGAGTCTGTTGTTTGATGATGCTGGGGAATATACTATAGCTGAAGAGCAGGTCCAGTTTGTTGATGGCAATCAACATTCGATCATTACGGATGATTGGGATGCGGATGGAGAGAATGATGTGATCGTGATGGACTTTACTGCTCGTCATGCAATGATGATTGCGGGAGGGAGTAATTCCCTGGGTGAGGCGCTCAGTCTATATAGAGGTGAATGTCTTGGGGTTCAGAATCTCTTGCATGCAGACCTCAATAATGACGGTTGGGAAGATTTGGTGGTGACTTGCTTTCGAGGCGGACAGATTTTTACGAGTATCAATCAAAACGGGGTCTTCGCTCCATTGCAGTCTTATGCGCTGACCAATGTGAATGCGATTGAAGATGCGCTGGTGGAAGATTTGGACAATGATGGTAGTAAGGAGATTTATTTTCTTGGAGAGCAGGATTCGCAATTGTCCTTATGGATACTTCTGCTTGATGCCGAAGGGAATCTTGTGGATCAGAGACTCCTACATCAAGGAGAGATGAACACGAAGTTGCATAGCCATGACATCGATGAAGATGGCTGCAAGGAGCTTAGTGTGCAATTGATGGATGGATCGGTGATTGGATGGGATTCTGCATGTGGCATTCCTGGGTTGTTTTCGCGCTATGAGCTTTTGCCGGCCTCAATTGGTAATGTTGACCTTTTTGATTATCAAATGGCTAACGTAGACGGGCAGAATGGTCTGGATATGCTGACTGTAACCAATGGTGTATCAAGCAAGTATGTGCAAGTTGTACCATATCAGGAAGGATTCGATCCCAATGATGCCTATAATGTTACTGTTGGGCTAAACAATAGTTTGGACTATGGTTTTCAAATGGACTATTTGCCACAATGTAATATGAACATTGTAATGATAGCTGGAGATCAAGCGCTTGAAATATTCGAATTGGGTACGGAGACTGCTTCGCTTTTGCAAACGCTGCCACCTGTGGCGCTGGAGGTTAAAAGCACTTATCCTCTGGTAGATCTTGATGCTGACGGTCAGTTGGATTGGGTGCTGACAAATCAGCTACTTCGAACTAATGCAGACTGCAGCGGAATTGAATTGGAGGATCTACAGATTCCACAAAGACTGACGGGAAAGCAAGTTGCCATTGATGCGGACCAGGATGGCTTGATGGAATTAATCGTTGTTGATAGATGGGATAGGATAACCATGTACACTCAGGTAGAGCCGACTCCTAATATTGCTTTGGCAGAGCAGCCTCAGTTGCTGTTGTATCCAAATCCAGTCTCTTCAGGTCAGACATTACAGTTGCAATCCAATGAGCCAATTGAGGTAGTGCGCCTCTATGGGCCTTCAGGAAGATTGTTGTATGAAGAGCAATTGGGTAGCGAGAGCTTGCAAACAGGAATCACTATTCCTGGCCTTGCCGCCGGTATGTATTACTGTGCTGCAAGGAGTGGAGGCGATTCGATTATGCAGAAGGTGCTGGTGGTGGAGTGAGCGTGATTGTTTCCTGATATCGAGACAGCATTCGCAGCACTCAAAATACCACTTCCACCTCTTCAGAAAGCGGCAATGCCTGGCAACTCAATACCCAGCCTTTGTCCAATTCCTCAGCTTCCAACACGGAGTTTCTGCGCATGGCTACTTCGCCTTGCTTTACCTGGCATTTGCAGGTTCCACAGATTCCCGCTTCGCAAGAGTAGGGAGGATTTTCGCCTTGTTCGATAAGTGTTTTCAAGATCGTTTTGCCCTGCTGTACCTGTGCTTCAATTTGTTTTCCTTTTAGCTGCACCAGCAAGCGAGCGTTGGCAACGGCCTCTATCTTGGTAGATGGCGCTTCCCCACCAAAGCTCTCAGAAAATATTCTGCT
>JAHDEE010000205.1:0-6236 GCA_020629005.1 Chitinophagales bacterium | reverse complement strand
AACATAATGGAATCCAGACTTTTGTTGCCGAAGATCAAATTTACCTGGCTGTCTTTTTCTCTCGCTAGCACGGTTGTCAATATCGACAGGATAGGAGTGATGCCGCTGCCAGCCGCAAACAAATAATAGGTCTTGTAATTAGCAGCATCCACATCAGCGAAAAAACTTCCCATTGGAGGCAATACAGAAAGCAAATCCCCCACCTGCAACTGATCATTCACGAAGTTGGATACCCGGCCATTCTCCACACGTTTCACCGCAACTTTTAGCACATTAAGCTCATCCGGGCTGCTACATATAGAATAACAGCGGCGCAGACGTTCCCCTTGCACCTCAAACTCAATACTCAGATATTGACCAGGGGCGTGACGAAAGACCTCCTGTTGACCGGCAGGAATTTCCAGACTGACGGTCGAAGCATCTGCCGTGTTTTTCTCTATGTTAATGACTTTGAGTTGCTGCATATCCTGAACTAGTTTTTAAAGTTAGTCACTGTGCTTTTCCATCCACTGCTTCACTTCTTCCTGGAACCTGCGGACGGCATACTCCCCTTTCTGCGCTTGTGCACCAACGGAAAAGTATGGAGAAGTCAAAGACTTCTGCTGCTGCTCACAAGCATATACATCTTCCTCCATGAAGTCGCCGGAAGACATCGGATCAGCCGAAGGGTCACCATCGAATTTTCCCTTATTTCCATAGTGGCTCCATACACTGCTCATATAGGCCTTAGCTGCTTGCTTGGTAAATTGCCATTCTCCTACATTCATAAGTTTCGAGCGAATCACCACCAGTGATCTATCAGGCGCAAGAGGAGTTAGGTGAAAAGTATTCCAAACAGACTCTCCCTCAGTAAGTCCGATATTGGGAAAAAGCCAGGGGACATATGCACCCACTTTTTCGCGAGGGACATGATCTATCAAGGGATAGGGGGCAGCATTTTCCAGGTCCTTTTCGTAGGCCTCAACCAGCGGCTCATAAAACCAATAGTGTGGACCTACCCAACCAAACTCCGCTTTGGAATGATCGTACATGTTGAGCGTTCCCGCATGCAAATGTGCAAGGTGATAATGATCAATGTAATTTTCTACAATGATCTTCCAGTTGGCCTTAATTTCCTTTGCATAAAAGGGTTCTCCCTCTTTTTCTGAATACTCCACGAGTTGTTCAGGTTTGTGTGGCCCTAGCTGTGCCTCTACCTCACCAAAAAAGCTCCGAATATTGGGCGCATTTTCGTCCGGATGCACAAAGAGCATTCCTTTAAAAATGTCGACAGAGGCTTTGTGCAGATTGAGTCCACATTCGGAGAGTTCCTTATCGCAAAGATCTGGGAATTCGCTTTCTTTCTTTGGAATCGAAACCAGTTGTCCTTCGAGGTCATAAGTCCAATCATGATAGGGACAGGTAATCACTGCCTGACCCTTACCCACTTTGCGTAATAGTTGCGTGCCCCTATGTCGACACATATTGTGAAAAGCCCTGATTCGGTGGTCGCGCCCTTTCACGATAAAGATATTGTTGAGCCCAGCCTGCACAGAGATGAAGTCACCTGGATTGGCAACATCTTCCACCAGACCGGCAAACTGCCAGGTGGTGCTAAAAATACTCCTCATCTCTCGGTCAAACCATTCCTGTGAGGTGTAAGCTTCAACAGGAAGGGCATGCATCATTTTCTTTGACATCATTAGTTGTTTTAAATCCTTAAAGCAGCGACGCTTACTTTTGAATCGCTACTCGAATTTCCGTTTGCTCAACCTCGTAAGCATTGTCCAATTTGTAAACTTCCATACTGTAGCCATTTGCCAATGGCAGATCAGAGGCAGAAATCTCTTCCCAACGATTGCTTACAAAGGCCTCATAGCCCTTGCCACGATGTTCGAATACCGCATAGTTGGCTGCCGGAACTTCGAGGCCATTTAAACCCTCGTAAATTTGGTCTATCGATTTGGTCCGAAAGCCAAGGGTAGCCGTATAAGTTTGATCCTTATCAGCCGGTGAGTAAATCAGAAACAAGCGTTCGTCCAGAATATCAGCAATAAGCTGCGTAAGATCATGCTCATAAAAGTAGTTCCAGAGCTGCTCTGTCTGCTCTGCAAGTTTGGCATCCTGCAGATTGAATTCAGCCGAGATGCCCACAAAATACTGTGATTCCTTCTGATCCAAAACTTTGTAATCCAAAGACGCGTTTACAGGTGTAGGAATTGGCTTTCCGAGGCTAGTGGTTTTGGCTGTGGGGCTGCCTTTTGGATTTATGACTGCTGCAGTGCTGGAGCCAAGGACTGCAGTTTCACTCAACTTCAGCTCGGCAGGTGCTATTGTCTGTTCAATATAGCTACCCACAGAATTGCTTTTCAGACCACTCATTGCGCTCTGCCCCATCAATTGAGGAAAAGCAGAAGACGCAATTACATAAACTGCCATCCAAATCCAGGAAAAGAGGATGGCCCAGTAAATAACTGGATTTGACTTTCTTTCAATAGCTTCCATAAAGTAGGTTTTTCCGGTGAAGAGATCAGGAATCACCCAAATCAAAAACAGAATACCCCAGACCCACTGCCAATTCATAAACACAGCAATATACAGGAGTACAAGTCCAATGATACTTCTTACTTTCATGTTTTCCATAGTGATTTGTTTGATTTCTGATGGCAGAAGATCTTGTTCCCCTGCCACTGATACAAACTTAAAGCAGGCACTAGCCACTTTCTTTGACATAGATCAAAAACAGCGATCCTATTTTCTCAATCTGCTCAAAGTTTCCTGCGAGATGCCGAGGTAAGAGGCAATATATCCAAGTTTCACACGCAACTCGATATCAGGGAAGACTGATAGCAGCAAGGCATACTTTTCCTTGGCCGACATAAACATATAACCTTTGAAGTAGGAGTCCATAAAAGCCAGTTGCTCCTCGGCCAAAAGACGCATAAAGGATTCGAAGGCTCTGGATTCCTTTATCAGAGCCCGGTAACGATGTATATCCAAGGCGTAAAGCAGCCCGTCTTCAAGAGCCTCAATACTTTCAAAGCCGGGGCTTTGCCGGTAGAAACTGTGCCAGGAAGTCATCCACTGATCTTTAGCATAAAACCAGGAAGTTACCTGCTTTCCATCATGAGAATAGAAGCTGCGAAACATTCCTTCTTTCACGTAATAGAGTTTTCTCGCCGTCTTCTCTGATCGCAGTACCAACTGTTTTTTGATTACAGATTCGCTTGAAAAAGCACCTTCAATTGCGCTCCTTGCCTCCGGATCTAGTCTTACCTTTTGTTCAATATGTCGTAGTAACTGCTCCATTTCTTCTGCCCGATAGTTATGTTGCCCAAGATACTCTTTGCTTGCAAAATTTACCGTTGAGGGCATGCAAATGAGGCCAGAGTGTAAGATTTCGATTCCAAGAAGAAAGCTGATTCGGCAGATGCGTTTCTAGCTTTACGAGATAAGCTTATCTTAGGCACTACAAGAGATAACATTTGCTACTACTAAATCCAAGCCCATGCCCTACATCGCTCACCTAATCCTCAACGTCTCCGACTTCCATCGCTCCACCACTTTCTACGATCAGCTATTCCGGCATTTCGAATTCCGTATACGCACCGTACATGATGATGATGAGGTGAAGATCAAAGCCTACGATCTACCCGGCTGTCCAATCTACCTCCGCTGGAATCGAGATGAGGATAAGCTAGGTTTCGTGCGAAATGTAGGTTTGGATCATCTCTGCATTGGTGTCGATACGCGAGAAGAGCTGCACCAAATGCACGAGATCGTGCAATCTCTGGGGGTAATTATTACCCGCGCTCCGCGGTTGTACCCCGACTATTGGGAACACTACTATGCCTTTTACTTCAGAGATCCCGATGGTATTCCTTTGGAAGTGGTTTGCATGGCGGAACAGGAAACTGAATCGGTATGACGGTCTGGCAAAATAGCTACGTAGCCGCTATCTGAATAGCTTGTCTAGTGTAAGGCCGCAGACCTAGCAGTAGCCTTTTCCAAGATTTTTACTAATTGTAAAGGTAAAAGTACTACCCTCACCCGGTGCTGAATGAGCAGAAATGTTGCCTTGATGCCGTTCCACAGACTTTTTACAAATCGCCAGCCCAATTCCAGTTCCCTGATGATTTTGAGCATTGGGTGCCCGCTGAAATACTTCGAATATTTTAGTCGCTGCAGCCTTACTAAACCCCATACCGTTATCAATCACACGGAAAGTCCAATGCTTGGCTGATTCATCTGCCTCGATTCGGATGATTGGAGCTTGTTTACCCTTAAACTTCACTGCATTGCTGATCAGGTTTTGAAACACCTGCCGAAGCAAAGTTTCGTTAGCAATTATCTGTGGTAAATTGTTATATGTGACTGTGGCATCATGCATCCTGATGTCATGATGAAGATCTTCCGTGATTTGTTGGATTATTCGGCTGACGTTCACGGATTCAAAGTGCTCCTGAGTTTGCTGGACTTTGGCGAAAGAAAGCAGATCGCTAATCAGACGCTGCATACTTCTTGTGCTGGAGATGATAATATTAAGGTAGTTGTGCGAAGTATTATCAAGCTGCTCTATATTGCTCGCCTGCAGGAGTTGTGCAAAGCTGACGATGGTTCGAAGTGGTGATTGTAGATCATGAGACGCTGCATAGGCAAACTGCTCCAGAGCTGAATTGGAAGCAAGTAAGCGCGACTGCGTCTTTTGCAATTGATCCACCAATTCCTGTATTTCCACCAGAGAAGCCTCTTGCGCGTTTTGACTTAATATAAAATCCGGCATCGAATCAAACGGAGCAAAGTCGTCCAAGCTTATCGAATGCTCGGCCAACAAGCTGGCATTTTCTAACATGAGGTGCCCAACAAAAATACATACCCCCTTATCTGCATAGCTTAGAATCTGCCCCCTAAGCTTTATTCCTTTCTTCCGAAAAGCAAAGACAACAGTCTCTTCACTCGAATTTTGGAAGCCATCAAATGTCACGGCAACCTGTGGGGAGATCAATTCAAAATGATCCACAAATCGATCACCGTAAGAGAGCTCAGGCGCTATCTTATCAATGTTTCTGCCTTGAGCGAGCAAGTGCAGTTCCTTATCCAATACAAGGTGCACAGGAAACAATTGATCAATGGCCGCAAAGACTTCAGTTAGACTTGCCAAAGCCGGAGAATGGGCAGGTTTTTCTTTCACCACTTTCGTTGTTTACTTGTTGAGAATCCATTCCTTCAGGCTGCATTTTTTCATCTAGAGCCTTCCAGGCCGTGTGCTGGACCACAAACTCATCATAGCCCCTATTCGTTCTTTTCACAGTATGTTTCACCGCGATATCACGACTGAAGGATTTGGCAAGGCCCTGAAGCAATCCTAAAACCAGCGAACTCAAGCCCTCACGATTCGAATGGTACTCAAGCACCAGCATAGTTTCATCAATTTCGGTACACTTGAATGAGGGCGGATCAAGTTCTCTATAGGTACTGCCAACCCGAAGATGTAAATTGTCCAGATTTTTCAAAAACTCCGGAAACGAGTTCCCAACCAGACTAAGCATCGCTCCATAACCTGCCTGCGCCGTATAGCTGATCCAATACTCACCAAAAGCCACTAGTACCTCATGGGCAGAAATGTCCAGCACCTCTGCGGCAGCACCTACCAAATCGTAGGTCACCGAATCATCATAGGCATGCATATTGGTAAACACAATTGCCTCGCATCCGGCTTGCACACTGATCTGCTTCCAGGCATCCAGACCATATTGGCTGATCACCATCTCACGGATTCCCTTATTGACAATTCCATACATGTTTTAATTGTATTTTGTGTGTAGCGGACCTTCCCTGTTCTTGACAGAAACTTCACCAAGTACCGCATTTCAAAAAGAATGCCAAGCACAAAATTACTAGACCATAAATGTGCTAACATTCTGCTCTCGTTGAAACTAGCACTTTGTTAACACTAGACCGAAAAAAGTAGCTACTGCAAGGAATTTCCATTGGGAGCCAGCATGCAGATTTTGCCTGTTTATTTTTAGGAGCGAAGCGTCATTCCATCGCGTACTGGCCTTCCGGCTCTCCACTGCAATTCGGCAGCCATCTGCCTGTTCCAGCTCGGCCACTGTAGTCTCCTCCTAAGGTCGGAGCCTCCATTGGCCGGCTTACACCACGGCAGCTGGCCACCTCATTTTCGTTGCGATCCGGGCTATTTTGCCAGCCTCTTCGGGCGGGTTTGAAGCAAAGAGCAAAGAGCAAAGAGCAAAGAG
>JAHDEE010000204.1 GCA_020629005.1 Chitinophagales bacterium | reverse complement strand
ATGGGCAAGCCACCATGCAGCGGCAGTCACTGGCGCTGCTGGGCGGCTCATATCGGGCTTCTATTTCTGTCATCCTTCGTTGCTCGTCAGTCACGTAGCTAAAGCTATGCTCCATCCTCGCGCCTAGGCTGACAAAAAGATAAGCTCCTTAAAGGTGTCACATACTTTGTTTACGCAGCACTAGCCTGGGAACTCAAGGCCCGTTTGGCAGCCTCAGAACGCTAAATCAATGATGGTACAAGCCAATAAGAACAGGAGTTGCCGCAGCCGCTCCTGTCCTTATCTTTTGTTGTATTAGCAGGCCACGCTGGTTGCTCTGAAATATTCGGAAAAAGAGGCAAGTTCAAGATCCTCTAATCGCACTACCGGTATTTCTGTAAATGCCTGAACCTCCTCTATCAGAAGGGGAGAAGCTGTCATAGAACCACAAATGGCAAAAGGTCGAATTCGATTGCTTAGCAAGTGTTGAATCCCAAAGAGTGCTCCTGTGCTGTTGCCATCAGAATAGATCACCTCATCGACTGTGCTCATGAAACTGGTGCTGGATAGCAGCATACTGGTTTCGCGCTGCAGGAGGCCATCGGCAATCTCAATGACAATATAGTCTGGATTGACAAGCTCTGTCCTGTCAAGCAAGGACTGGTACAGGTTGAGCAGCCTGGGGAGCTCGTACATGTAAGTCGAGGGGAATCCAAAGTCGGCAAAATCCAAGGCCTGATGTGCACCGCAGTCCTGAACAAACTTTTTGTCTTTGTTATAAACTGTGCCCGTGAGTTTGATATAGGAAACATTGGATTGAGCTGCCCGGATACCGCGACAGAGGTAGCCGGCTGTAGTCGTTTTGCCACTGTCCATAGACCCACCCAATGACAAGATTACCTTTGCTCCGGAAGGGACCCGGCCTTCAAAACTTTTTTCCTCGAGCCGCGGACCGTAGTAGTGGGTGTTGAGTACTTGACCGTTTTTGGTGGCGTAGCCGATCAACTTCAATCGGGTTGGTCCTCGCTCTTCATATTTTACATGCATATGTTTGACCTCTCCGACAACCCCGCCCTGACCTAAAACATGGTATTCCGATAGCAAGTCCTTCGGAACAAATCCCTCCAATTGACTGGTGGCATAGCGAGTGCCAAAGGCCATTAGTAGCCGATCTCCAGGATATATAGTATGGTTTATCCCGTCTTGCAGTTGTATTCGCGTATGCTTATTGGTTTCTATTACCTCGAAAACGGCAACATCTCCGCTTTGCGGTTTATGTGTCATTGTTAAAGAACGATCAACCTCGAAGTCTTGAATCTGTGAACAGATAATGGATTGTTTCATTGTTGTTTTCATGTCAAATGTGTTTAGATTTCTTCGATGCATTACCAAACTTGATCTGCATCGAAGCTTGATTTTTTCTTTGAAAATTTGTTATTGTGCTTGATTACATAGGTTAACCCAAAGCCAAACATCCAATAGTGATTGAATGGTCGGGAAATCTTGCCAGTTTCCGGATTAAGCACATTGATCCTGTGTTTGTAGGCGAAGATTGTATTGAATTCTCTTTGAGAAGTTAGTTTCACTTTTGCAAAAATGCTTTTGCCGAGTCTGTATGTACAGCCAGTGGAGAGCCGGAATCGATGGAAGCCATAGGGCGCCACCTCCTGCATCACCTGACCTTTGTGATTGTATTGTTTGATTGGATCACCACCGAGATAATAGTAGAGTCGAAAACTTATAAAGGGGGTAATGCCTGCTAGTTTCTTTCTGCTTCGCAATCTCAACTGAGGGAGGATGCGAATCCGATATTTGTTTTGTGGACGAAAGTGATATTCCGTCTTTAGTCTGAAATCAATTTTTAGTTTGTCTGTATTGAAAGAACGGCTGAACCCTCCAGACAGGCTATGTCTGTGGCTGGCCTTTTTGGACTTGCTAATATTGAGGCTGTGTGTGTAACCCAGGAAGCCATCATAGGAATAGGGAAGGGCAAAAAAAGCCGTTCCGCTGCTTTCTTTGAATGAGAGCCTTGTAGGCTCAAATCTGAATCCGTAGCTCTCAGTAACAGCTAGTTTCCAGTCCTTAGACAACTTGACTGATATTCCAATCGAACTTGTGGAACGCCACTCCTGAGCTTGAAGCGACAGGATCGAAATATGCATGAGAAGGACCAAGGGGTAGAAAGTTCTCTTCAACAACATAAACTCTGCTGTTCAATCCAGGTGCCACTACTTTTTTGTCTGAAATGCGAATTTTTTTTGGGGCTTGCCAGGGACTTCTCCTTATGGGCTTTCCAACTAGGCTATTAGTCGTTGAAAATCTGTCGAATATATAATCTTATCGCTGTGCTTTCTTCGTGTGCTTTTCTAATATTGTCGTCTTGAAAATCATTACACTTTGGAATATTTGTGTTGCCATAAGGGTTTGAAAATTGGTTGATTAGCCTAGAAATCGAAAGTATAGAGCACTTATTGTTACTCACTTAGCTACTTTTGGCAGCAATTTAAAATTCTGGGTGCAGGCAACCTTTATGTACCAAAACTGAGCTGGCAGTGTATGTTTTAGTTGACCTATGGTAGTGCAAGTTGATTTCCAATATTGTGTCTTGATAAATAAAAATGTTCACTTAATTGAGGATAAGCAAGGTGGGGTGTATCGGCGTCTATGTGTCGGAGTTATGAAAATGGGCGAGATGATGAGTCCAGCTTTTTGTCAGGGAATAGCTCGAATGTTTTGGTGGTTTGGCATGTTTGCGCGCTGTGAAGGCCTTGCAGAATAGCCTCGATAGAAGTGGAAATGCAGGTACACAGAGCGCCTGGCTGCGCCAGCGCTGCTGGCTCGACCGCAGGAGAGACAGCGGCGCTGGATGCAGACAGCAGCGATGGGTGCCTGCATTGGAGCGGATAGCGAGCAAGCCGGTTCATACGTGGGGCTGACGATTCGCTCCTAAAAAACTGACATAAACGCCTGCCAATCAGTAAAAATGCCATGAAAATTTGAGCTTGACTGCCATTGTGTCGTAAAAACTGGCTTGGCAGGAATTTTGACTTTTATAGCTGGATAAAAAACGGTAGGAAAAATGACGAAGAAAAAGATTGAAATTGAATTGTCTGAAGAGGAGAAGAAAGCGCTGCAGCAAGAGGCGGAACAGGAGACGGTAACTGAGGAAGTAGAGGCAAAAGCGACTGAGGAATTGGAACAAGAAGCGGGAGAGGAAATCGCTGAGGAAGATGATTTTCATGCGGATCTTGGGGATGCTGAAGTGGCTGAAAGCAAGGAGGAGAAAAAGGGGATTTTTTCGAAGCTGAAAGATAAAATGAGTTCTGGCGATCAGAAAGATGCCCTGGCAGAATTGCAGGCTGCGAATGCTGAGTTAAAAGACAAGAATCTCCGGCTGCTGGCCGAGTTTGAGAATTTCCGTCGTCGTACTTCGAAGGAGCGAATCGAGTATTTGCGCACTGCGGGTAAGGAGACTTTGGTTTCGCTGTTGCCGATTTTGGATGATTTCGAAAGGGCGTTTAAGGCGAGTGAGGACGAGGAGGAAGCGAAGAACTCTGGTTTTGGATTGATATACCAAAAGATGGTGACGAGTTTTCAGCAGATGGGCTTGACCAAAATGGAGGTTCTTGAGCAAGAATTCGACTCGGAGTTTCATGAGGCGATTGCAGAAATTCCGGCCCCTTCTGAGGAGATGAAAGGGAAAGTATTGGATGTGGTAGAAAACGGCTACATCATGAATGAAAAGATCATCCGTTTCGCGAAGGTCGTGGTCGGTAAATAGCAGTTATGGCAAAGAGAGATTATTACGAGGTACTTGGTGTCTCGAAGTCGGCTTCGAAAGAAGAAATAAAGAAGGCCTATCGCAAGGTTGCGCTTAAATATCACCCTGATCGGAATCCGGATAACCCGGAAGCGGAGGAGAAATTTAAGGAAGCTGCTGAGGCATACGAGGTGCTGAGTGATGAGAATAAGAAGGCTCGTTATGATCGATTTGGCCATGCTGGTGTAGGTGGTGCTGGCGGTCGTGGAGGCTTCGGCGGTGGAGGAATGTCGATGGATGATATCATGGACAACTTTGGAGATATCTTTGGCGATTTCTTTGGAGGTGGAGGAGGATTTAGTGGAGGCTTCGGTGGAGGGCAGCGTGCCTCTCGTAATGCTGGCAGAGGCTCTAATCTCAGGGTCCGGGTAAAGCTTACTCTGGAGGATATAGCTGTTGGAACCACCAAGAAAATCAAAGTAAACAAACATAATACTTGTCAGCCTTGCGGGGGTAGTGGTGCCAAGGATGGCACAGCGCACAGTACCTGCTCTACCTGTGGAGGCCGTGGTATGGTTGCTAGAGTCTCAAATACAATTTTGGGTCGAATGCAAACCACTTCTACTTGTCCGGCATGTAAGGGAGGAGGAAAGACCATTACGACCAAGTGTACTACTTGTGCTGGTGAAGGGCGAAGCTTCGGTAAGGAGACAATTGAGATTGAGATTCCAGCCGGAGTGAGTGAGGGCATACAACTGTCTATGACCGGAAAGGGAAATGCCGGAGAGCGAGGTGGACCTCCTGGTGATCTCATTATTGGTATTGAGGAGGTGCCGCACGATAGCCTCATGCGTGATGGCCAGAATGTGGTGTACAATTTACATCTGAATTTTGCGGATGCTGCTCTGGGCACTTCTGTGGAGGTGCCTACATTGGGTGGCAAGGCAAAGATCAAAATTCCTTCAGGGACTCAGGGGGGAAAAGTGTTTAGACTGAGGGGGAAAGGTTTGCCTTCTGTGAATGGCTATGGTACTGGTGATCAGCTAGTAGGGGTGAATATCTGGACGCCAAAGACATTGAGCAAAGAGGATAAGCGATTGCTGGAGCAGATGCGTGGTTCTGAAAATTTTGAGCCTAACCCTTCGAAATCTGAAAAAGGGTTTTTCGATCGTATGAAAGACTGGATGGGAGGTTAGTGCGCCTCTCGGCTGACAAAAAGATAAGCTCCTTACTTAAAGGTGTCACGAATTTTGTTTGCGTAGCACTAGTGCCGTGCATTCCTGATTTCGCTAAGCATTTCTTCTCGAAAGCTGCTGCCATTTAGCTGGGCTGTTATCCATTGCTGCAGATGGAGGCTTTCTGCGTATTCAGAAAACTGCTCTTGTGCAAGGCTAGAGCGTGCTTTCTTTAGCGCCATGGTCTGATTTTCCGTTCGAGATGTGGCCAATACCTCGAAGAGTTCGAGCCAGTGATAGAGAAAGCTCTCTGCGTCCGTTTGCTTCTTCAGTTTTTTTACACGCTTAGCTACCTTTTGGTGGGAACCCTCTTCATAATCAAAGATCAATTGCAGCACTTCATGTGCTCCTGTGGCATTGATGGATAGAAACAAGTTTTGCTTCTGTAGAAAGCTTAGGCTTTGTTTCAAGGTGTCCATTTCATTGAGTGCCAAGGCCGCCACCGACATTAGGATTTCGATGCTTTCGGCCGCTGCCCGCTGCTGCAACTGGTGGCGTTTTAGGTGTTGCTGAATGGCGGGTCTCAGATTGAGCATTTGCCTGAAGAGGCCTCGATTGAGATAGGATTGTAGCTGATGTCCATAGATATAGGATCGATCAAAAATTGTGGACAGGTGTTTGTCGCGTAGCCAGTTATCCATAATGGAAAGTACCTTGTCAAATTCCTCGTGTTTATTTTGTTGTGCTAAATGCCGAAGAAAATTTGAAGTTCCTCGAAGGATGGTAGGTTGAATCCTTTTGGGGCAGTCATGGAATTGGTCTTGCACCAGTTCGATTTGTTGCTTGGAAACCTCTTCAAACTTTTCAACATCTTTAAGTAGCACATAGCAAATCTTAAGGAGGCCTGTAAACTGCAACTTGACGGTGAGGCTTTGTTTTTGTTCGACCTCTTCAGCGAGAGACAGGACTTTTTGCAGTGATTGTTGAACTTCAGCAATTTCTCCTGAAGGGTTTTTGAGATGGACGTATTCCATCAGGCTTCGACTCATTTCTGTGGTATCCAAAAGAAGTTTGTATGTGGTTAGGGCCTTGAGGCTTTGCTCATGTGTTGTTCGTCTAAGCTCCAGAACTTCCTTTTCACCACCTATCAATGATTGAACCCTGGCAGAATGTAGTAGTTTCTTTTTTAAGCCCAGCACGGATAGCCTTAGCAGATACAGCTCCTCTTTGTATGTCTTTTCCAGGGCTTTGTCGACTTTTTTTAGCGCTAGCTTTAGTTGATTTTTCTCGTAAAGTACCTGTGCTTCGGTCAAAAGAGTCTGAGCAGATTTCTGCTTTCTTTGTGCATGCTTACCACTAATGAGGCTGTTGATCAATAGATCGGTGAGTTGGGCCTTATGTACCTTGAGGTTTCTCGCAACAGCCGTCCCCTTGAAATGCGCTTTGATGGCAGCTTCATCATAGACTTCCTGACGATTGATCAAATCAAAGAGTTGAATCTTAAGATTGTCTGAGAGATCAAAGTGCTGTTTAAGGAATCTTTTCTCTGCGGGTGTCATTGACTTGATCAATTGAAACAAGTCATCGGTTGGGGTACGCATTTAGGGTATGTTTCTTTTGCCGGCTGTGGCTTAAAAGCTATAAGCTGGCCATCAATCTCGAACCCTGATCAATTGCTCTTTTTGCATCCAGCTCACTGGCTTCATCAGCTCCTCCGATCAGGTGCGTATTGATGCCGCTAACCTCAAGAGCTTTGAGCAAATCGCGATTGGACACTTGTCCGGCACAGACAATGACGTTGTCAACTTCGAGTGTTCTGGGTTTGCCGGCTACTGTGATATGCAGACCCTGATCATCAATTAGTTCATATTGCACACTTCCGATCATGTTTACTTTCTTGTTCTTTAGACTGGAGCGGTGAATCCACCCTGTTGTTTTGCCGAGTTTTGCTCCTAGTTTGCCAGTGGACCGTTGTAGCAGGAATACTTCGCGGGGAGAAGGCTCCAGGGCAGGTGCAATTCCTTCGATTCCTCCGCGCACTTCATTGTTAGGGTCAACACCCCATTCCTTTAGAAACTGTTTCACATCCAGGCTGCTGGATTTGCCTTCATGTGTCAAATACTCTGCAACATCAAATCCAATACCTCCTGCTCCGATGATCGCGACTCGTTCGCCTACTTCTTTTTGATGATATAATACATCAACATAGCTAAGCACTTTCTTGTGATCAATGCCGGGGATACTAAGTTGCCTCGGATGTACTCCGGTTGCCAATACTACTTCGTCGAATTGTTGCTTGACTAGTTCATCGGCGGCGATTTTGGTGTTGAGTTTTAGCTTGACTCCATGCAGATCAATCATCTTTTGGAAATAGCGAAGCGTTTCGTAGAATTCTTCTTTTCCCGGAATTCGCTTGGCCATATTGAATTGCCCCCCGATTTGGGAGTCTGCTTCAAACAGCGTTACATCATGTCCGCGTTCTGCTGCTACTGTCGCTGCGGCAAGACCTGCAGGCCCTGCACCCACTACGGCAATTCGTTTCTTTTTCTCAGTCGGCTCATAGTTTAGCTCTGTCTCATAGCAGGCTCTGGGGTTCACAAGACAGGAGGCTCTCTTATTTTTGAAAACATGGTCCAGGCAAGCTTGGTTGCAGCCGATGCAGGTATTGATTTCATCCTCTCTACCTTCCCTGGCTTTTTGCACCAGGTAGGCATCAGCAAGGAAGGGTCTTGCCATCGATACCATATCCGCGTGTCCATCCGCCAGAATCTTTTCTGCTACGTCAGGCATATTGATTCGGTTGGTGGTGATGAGCGGGATTTTGACTTCGCCCATGAGTTTTTTAGTTACCCAACTAAAGCCACCTCGTGGTACCATAGTTGCTATGGTGGGAATCCTCGCTTCGTGCCAGCCGATGCCGGTATTGATAATGGTGACTCCAGCCTCTTCCAGTAATTTTGCCAACATTACTACTTCATCCCAAGTACTTCCATCATGTACTAAATCAAGCATGGAAAGTCGGAAGATGATGATGAACTTTTCACCGACTTTTTCTCGCACCGCTTTTACGATCTCAAGGGGAAACTTTATCCTGTTTTCGTAAGCTCCGCCCCATTCGTCGGTTCGTTTGTTGGTTCTGGAGGCAATGAACTGATTGATCAGGTAGCCCTCACTTCCCATTACTTCCACTCCATCATAACCGGCCTCCTGCGACAGTTTTGCGCAATCTGCAAAATCTCCGATGGTCTTTCGTACTGCCCTTGAGGATAGTTCCCAGGGAGTAAAAGGTGTAATGGGAGATTTCAGTTTTGTGGGTGCTACAGAAAAAGGATGATATCCGTATCGGCCGGAATGCAGAATCTGCATGCATATTTTGCCATCTTCCTTATGGACCGCATCAGTTACTACCAGGTGCTTTTTAGCCTCCGAAGCCTTGCTCAGTTTGATCGAAAAGGGGGACACCCAGCCTTGTCGGTTAGGGGCAACACCTCCGGTGACAATGAGTCCTGCCTCACCTTTTGCCCGCTCACCGAAGTAAGCAGCCATTTTTTTATAGCCATTTTTGGCCTCTTCAAGTCCAGTGTGCATGGAGCCCATCAAAACTCTGTTTCTCAAAGTTGTAAAGCCCAGATCAAGAGGGGCCAGTAGGTGAGGATATTGCGGATGTGCCATATGAACTTTGGTATATTGGTCGCCGATTTTAGCAGCGACCAATATACAAAAATCTTCTAGGCCAAATAGCCTAATATTGTATCGGGCAGCTAATCAAGCCGCAAAAAGGGTGGCTCTTTGTCTGCCAAAGCAGGAACAATGAGTTCGCCGGAGCTTGTGTTTCCTTAGGCAAGCCCGTCTTGCATCAATTAGGGCCTGAGGCACTTGTGCCGCTTGGCCATGCAAAATTGCCCTGGTTCATGCTATTTCAAATAGCCTTTCTTAATGTGTTCAACCACACTTGGGTCCAGTAGAGTGGATACATCACCTAATTGTCCTGGATTTCCTTCTGCGATCTTTCTAAGTATTCTGCGCATGATTTTACCCGATCTCGTCTTAGGCAATCCTGGCACAAACTGAATCTTTTCCGGTTTGGCAATCTTGCCAATTTCTTTGCTGACCGTTTTCACAATCGACTCCCTTAGCTTCTGTTCGTCTTTGATTTTGCCATTGGTAATCACATAGGCATAGATGCCTTGGCCTTTGATGGGATGCGGGTACCCAACAACGGCAGATTCCACTACTTCCTCATTTTGATTGATGGCATTTTCCACCTCTGCGGTTCCCATTCTGTGTCCCGACACATTGATTACATCATCGACTCGACCGATGATTCGATACATTCCGTCTTTGTCACGCCTTGCACCGTCACCTGTGAAGTAGTGATTTTTGAAAGCAGAGAAGTACACCATTCTGCATCTTTCATGATCGCCATAGGTGGTACGGATCATTGATGGCCAGGGATATTTGATCGCAAGCAAGCCTTCCTTTTCATTTTCCTTGATCACTTTCCCCTTTGGATCCAGCAATACTGGCTGAATTCCAGGTAGGGGATAGCCGGCATAGGTTGCCTTGCGTGGTCCTTTGTCTCCCAGCGCTGAAATCATGATGCCCCCGGTTTCGGTTTGCCACCAGGTATCGACAATCGGAATCTTACCTTTTCCAATATGCTCATCGTACCAATTCCATGCCTCTTCGTTTATGGGTTCGCCGACGGTTCCCAGTACTTTCAAGGTGCTTAATTTGTAGGGCTTCACATACTTTAGCCCTTTTGCCATCAGGGCGCGAATAGCTGTAGGTGCTGTATAGAACTGATTCACCTTATGCTTGTCCACCACGTTCCAGAATCGTCCTGCATCTGGATAGGTGGGCACACCTTCAAACATCATGGTAGTGGCACCGGCCAGCAGTGGACCATAGATGATATAGGAGTGTCCGGTGATCCAGCCAATATCTGCGGTACACCAATACACGTCACCCTTCTTGTACTGAAAGACGTTTTTGAAGGAATACTCTGCATAAACCATGTATCCGCCACAGGTATGTACGACTCCTTTAGGCTTTCCAGTACTGCCGGAGGTATACAAAACAAAGAGCGGGTCTTCTGCATCCATTTGCTCAGCTGGACATTTTGCACTCACTTTCTTCAGTTCCTCAAACAACCACTTATCGCGACCCGGTACCCAGGATACTGCGATGCCGGCACAGTTTGTCACAATCACCTTCTTTACAGAAGGGCAAGTCTGCAATGCTTCATCCACTACCGCTTTTGCCGGAATCTCTTTTTTTCCTCTTCTAATCGCATCTGCCGTTAGCACGATATTACATTTTGCATCGTTGATACGATCAGCCAGGGCTGTAGCCGAAAATCCCGCGAATACCACCGAGTGGATCGCACCAATTCTCGCACAGGCCAGTACGGCAATTCCCAGCTCAGGCAGCATAGGCATATACAAGCAAATCCGATCCCCTTTCTTAGCACCGTTTTTCTTCAACACATTCGCATAGCGACAAACGGCCTCATGCAATTCCTTATAGGTGTAGCTACGAGCTTTTTCTTTAGGGTTGTTTGCCTCCCAGAGCAAGGCCACCTGGTCTCCACGTGTTTCGAGATGTCGATCCAGACAGTTTTCAGTAATGTTCAGCTTTGCCCCTTGAAACCATTTCACCTTTGGCTCTTTGAAGTTCCAGTCGAGTACCTTCTTCCACTTCTTCTGCCAGGTAAAGGTCTCTGCTTGTTCGGCCCAAAATTTCTCGGGATCTTTTACACTCTTTTTGTATTCACTTTGATACTCTTCAAAGCTATTTATCTGCTTCGTCATTGCTTGTTGTTTGGGGGTTTGTTCAAAATGCGCAGCCCAAGATATAACAGAATTCTAAAATCCTCTTATAAAAGCTTCGAACTGTCTGTTTTGGGGGGATTTGGGATGTTGGACTGCGGATTAAGCTAGAGTGAGTAAAATCAATGACGGAGCCCACGACGGACGCTAAGCGTAGTCGAAGCGCCCGGCGTGGGCGGACCACGAAGAACAGAGCGGTACCACCGGGCTAAGACGCACGCGGTGCGTCTCTACTTTGGGGCTTAGGTTTCTTAACTCAAAGCTCTTCGCGAGACCAATCTTTCTCCCAGTTCTCTTATTCTTTTTTGCTCTTTGCTCTTTGCTCTTTGCACCTTGCATGCTGTACGAGCATTTGGGTGTTCGCCACCGGGCTAAGACGCACGCGGTGCGTCTCTACTGTGGGATTTAGGTTTCTTAGCTGAAAGCTCTTCGCGAGACAATCTTTCTCCCTGTTCTCTTATTCTTTTTTGCTCTTTGCTCTTTGCTCTTTGCTCTTTGCTCTTTGCACCTTGCTCTGTCTTCAGTCTTTTGTCTT